>JALRKL010000222.1 GCA_023268875.1 Bacteroidia bacterium | reverse complement strand
TCCAAAAGGAGAAGTAATCTCTAAGCTCACCCGACCGGTACTGCCATTTCCCCAATTGACTTTTATTTCATTAGCGGTATCAGAGCCCACAATGGTTCCACCAGTAATAGACCATTTTAATGTATTTGCGTAGTTGCGCTTGTCGGCGAAATACGAAATATTCTGAGCGTTTTGACACACATTGCGAACGCCGCCGATGATTTCGCTGAAGAAGAGAGGTTTAACTTTAATTAGGGCATTTTCGTTAATAAATTTAGAAGGACAGCCGTCGTCATATGCTTCGAAAGTAACCCTAAAGGTATCTGTAGTATTGACATCGCAATCGGGCTGCCAACAAAACGTACTGGTTACTTTTTCTTTATTGGCGTTGGTGGCAGGCGATAAAGTAGCCTTGGTACCGGTGAAGGTAGTAGAGCCGGTTAAAATATCGCCGAAAGCCCTAAGGGTAATGATCTGGTCATCATCGACCAAATCGCTGGCGGTTACATCCCAGCATTTTTTCTCTCCGGGTTGAATTTCCCAAAATTTAGAGCCTCCCTCGTAAGATAGGTTTGGTTTATTATTGGGAGAACAATTGATTACCAGAATTTGTAAATCTAATCGCACCGAAGAAATAGCTACCCCGTTGCGCCATTCCGTTACTTCTATGGCAATAGCAAAACGGCCTGCAATACGCGACAAATAGGTGGTTAATCCGTTGAACGCATCGATACTGGCTATCCCTGAATTACCAAAGGGTTTAGCCGCACTATACCCATTTCTATACTCCACCGAAGGAAAATTCGACATGGGGTTTGGACAAGAATTTAGGGTAGGATTATTTTCATCGGCTCCTTGCCAAGGAGTCACGAGTTTATACGACAAAGAATCTCCATCAGGGTCTACTGCACGATTACGAATAGTGGTAGTATCGTCCTTACAAATAAAAGGAACGGGAATGTCTTGAAAATAAGGCGAACTGTTTTTGATGCTGGTAGGGGGAATAAATCCGTAATAGGTTTGCCCTTGATACGCTTGTCCAAACTGATCTTTCAAGTTGTTCTGTGTATTACGGCAACAACGTTCCCATTTGAGGTGGTAACCGGTAGAACTGTTAGGCAAGCTGATAGTCGTTTCGTAAATGCCTTGTTCAAGGCAGGCAGACGCGACTTCTGGACAGTTGGTATTGCCCACGGGTTGTACTTTCTTGCGGTTGAGTAATTTTATTTTGTAGGTAGTGTAAAGTCTTTTATCACCAGAGTACACGCACAAATCGATGTCGTCATCGAAAGGCACTTCGTCGGATGTTCCGTCACGGGCGCAATCGCGATAGACAAAAAGAGTTACTCGATATTGGGTATTCGAACCATTAGTGCCCAGCCAACGGTAGGTTAAAAATCCACCAACCAAATGCGATGCTTCTGCTACGGCAAATAGACCGAACACTGCAAAAAGCAGCCAGGTAACTTTATGTTTGAGCAGTTGTATCAAAATCTCCACTAAAATAGACAATAATTATGCCTAATTAGTTGCAGGCAGCCGTCATTTTTGTGAAAAAAACTATTTTCGCAGTATGCATTACAAACCCGATTGCCTGCATTTTCTGGGCCATATCCCTTGCAAACCCCATAAAACGCATGGTTATCATTGCGATACGTGTCCTCAATACACGAAAATCGAGAAGCGAATTCTTATCATAAAGTTGGGTGCCATGGGCGATGTGATTCGAACAACCCCATTAATTACCCGATATAAGGAATTATATCCCAATGCCAAATTTACATGGATTACACTATTTCCAGATATACTGCCAAAAGGGCAGATTCACGAAATTTATAAATTGGGCACCGAATCGGTATTGTATGTCACAAATACCGCTTGGGATATCGCTATTAATTTAGACAAAGAAAAAGAGGCAGCGGCTTTATTGAAAATGGTCGATGCCCAAGAAAAATTCGGATATATTCTAAAAGATGGGGCCACCCAACCGGTGAACGAATTGGCGCAACACAAATTCGACACAGGTCTTTTCGATGATGTAAGTCAGGACAATACCAAAAACTACTGCACTGAAATTTTTGAATTATGTGGAATGGAGTATGGTGGAGAGCCTTATTTGTTGGACAATCATGC
>JALRKL010000196.1 GCA_023268875.1 Bacteroidia bacterium | reverse complement strand
CTTTAATGATTCCAAAATCCAAAACGGGTATTTGCGCTTATGCTTCAATAGCGCATTTCTCGCGTCCCTAAATACGAGCTAGGGCACTGGGTCATAACCATTCCCGCCCCATGGATGACATCTTGATATACGTTTCAAGGTTAACCAAGTTCCCTTGAAAAACCCATACTTTTTATATGCGTCTATTCCATATTGGGAACATGTAGGCACATACCTGCAGCTACTAGGAAAGAGAGGGGAAATTGCTCCTTGGTAAAACTTAATCAAACCTATACCGATATATCTAAGCATTTTCCGAGTCTGAAGATTTCGATTTTAAATTATCAGTATTCGTTTTTTCTTTATCCAGGCGATTCGAATGCGGGGGTGAAGAAATTAATCCTTTTGCCAAGTCAATTTCTATGGCCTCGATTGCCCGCCGTAATACCTTTATAAAAACGCGTTCAAGCGTTTCATAATCGTTCAACTGAGAACCCACGTAAACGATACCCATTGAGACGCAACAATTACGTGCTCTAGCAAAATTAATTAATGGATGCTTATTGTGCCTGTAGATTTCGCGAAGCAAACGCTTCATGCGATTCCTATTAACGGCTAAACGCAAGCCCTTTTTGCTTGCGTTTATACTAACCTTTACCGATGAATCGGAATAAAAATCTTGTGTATGAACCAAATACGTTAATCGTACTGGATATTTACTTATCGACTTACCGTCGGTGTACAACCGAGAAATCAGAACGTCGCTTTTCAGACGCTCATGCCGACCAAACGCAAAGGAAAGGGATTGAGACATGAGCCATTAGCCATTACGGCTTATTTGTGCTTCTGCTCGTCTGATACAGTCAACTTTTTACGTCCACGTGCGCGGCGAGCTGCCAATACACGACGGCCGTTTTTAGTTGCCATACGCTCACGGAATCCGTGTCTGTTCTTGCGCTTTCTGTTCGAAGGTTGGTATGTACGTTTAGTCATGACAGTTTCTTTTTAAGGGCTGCAAAGATAATAAGAGTTCGAGATATTAACAAAACATGCCAACAAATTATTTAAAATATATTTGTGTGTGAAATGACACTTCCTAAACACACATTTTCCCAACGCCATAAAATGACTTGGGTATTTTGGATTTCCCTACCTATACTTACGGCAAGCATGTTACTGGCCTTGTTTCTAGGTAAAGATTCAGGGGATTTAAATGCAGAATTTAATCTCAGTGACTGGATAAATCTTGAAACGCTTCCCGCATTCGTAATATCTTTTCTGGTGTTACTTCTACTGTATAATATCGAACTGTATTGGAAATACGACAATTCAGGGTTTTATTATCGCTACCGTCCTTTCATAAACCGGTTGCGCTTTATCCCTAATTCCGAGATTCAGAGCATTACTTGCGAAAAAGTAAATCCGTTGCGGGATTTTGGAGGATGGGGCGTTCGCTATTCTCGAAAATATGGCAAGGCATACAGCACTCATGGGAATTACGTTATTCGAGTAAGCTTGAAAAACGGCAAAATGCTGAACTTCACAGCAGATCCCAAATTGGAATTGTAAGACTAAGTAAATGCAAATATCTTACCTTTGCATCCATGCCCAAAACTACCATCACAGCCGCTCTTCCCTATGCAAACGGTCCCGTTCATATTGGCCACTTGGCTGGTGTTTATTTACCTGCTGACACCTATGCCCGATTCCTTCGCTTAAAAGGAGAAGAAACCCTATTTGTATGTGGCAGTGATGAACACGGGGTACCTATTACGCTGCGCGCAAAAAAAGAAGGTATTACGCCGCAAGATGTCGTAGATCGCTATCATGCCCTCATTCGTGATTCTTTTACAAATCTCGATATCAACTTTGACGTTTACAGCCGAACGAGTAGCGCTACCCACAAGGAAATTTCCCAAGATTTTTTCTTAAACCTTCTCAATAAAAAAGCATTCAAAGAAATAACTTCAGAGCAGTTTTTTGACACCGAAGCCCAGCAATTTTTAGCCGATAGATACATCACTGGAGAGTGCCCCAGATGTCATAACGACGGCGCATACGGAGATCAGTGCGAAAAATGTGGCTCTACCCTTTCCCCAAATGAATTACTAAATCCCAAGTCGGCTCTAAGCGGCGCAACTCCAATCTTGAAAGAAACCAAAAATTGGTACTTGCCCTTAGATGAGTTACAGACTGACTTTCTTAATCAATATATAGATTCACGTAAAAATTGGAGGCCAACCGTATTAGGCCAATGTAAATCATGGTTAAACGACGGGCTCAAAGAGCGTGCAATGACCCGCGATTTAAATTGGGGCATACCTGTGCCTGTAGAAAATGCCGAGGGCAAGGTATTATATGTTTGGTTTGAAGCTCCCATTGGCTACATTTCCGCCACCAAAGAAGCAAGGCCAAATGATTGGGAATCTTGGTGGACGGGAGACACGAAATTGATTCATTTCATAGGGAAAGATAATATCGTATTTCATTGTATTATATTTCCCGCAATGCTGCATTTGCGCGGCGATGGGTATGTCGTACCGGAGCAAGTTCCCGCTAACGAATTCTTAAATCTGGAAGGCCAAAAAATTAGCACTTCCCGTAATTGGGCAGTATGGTTAAATGAATATCTCGAAGAATTACCCAACCGGCAAGATGAATTGCGCTTTGTGCTACATAGCATAGCTCCTGAAACCAAGGATAGTGAGTTTACTTGGAAAGATTATCAAACCCGGGTGAATTCGGAGCTTGTAGGCATTTTAGGAAACTTTGCCAATCGCGTATTGGTTCTCATGAATAAGTATTACCAAGGAAAAATTCCTGCACGTACGCATACATTCGATGAGAAAGAATTATCAACACGTTTTTTGATTCCCATAACCGAAAAACTAAGTCAATATAAATTTCGTGATGCCCTGAATTCTTTCATGGAGTTAGCCCGATATGGTAATAAATTCTTAGCCGACAACGAGCCATGGAAATTGGTTAAAACGGATCCTGCCAAAACCGAAGAAATCATGCAATTTGCTTATGAAATACTTTGTAATATCTGCATGGCGGCTGAGGTATTTTTACCTAGAACACACGAGAATTTGAGAATACAACTCGGTATCGAATTCCCTAATAACGACAAATTAGCCTTTTGGAATCACAACCAATGGTATATCCCCAATCCCTCAACACAAACAGGAGAAGTCCGCTTACTATTTGCCAAAATTGAGGATGAAATCATTGACGCACAGATACAGAAATTACATAACAGCATGTCAACGAGAGAAAGCGCTAACACCTCGGAAGTTGATTCCACAACACCCATGAAAGAGGTTATACAATACGAAGATTTCGGAAAACTCGATTTGCGCATTGCCACCGTGTTAAGTTGCGAGAAAGTTGAAAAAGTCGATAAACTTTTAAAGTTAAGCCTTGAAGTAGGAAAGGAAACGTGCACCGTATTGTCGGGTATTGCTCAACATTTCAGTCCTGAAGAAGTTGTCGGGAAACAAGTTTTGTACCTATACAATTTAGCTCCAAGAAAAATGCGCGGAATTGAAAGCCAAGGAATGATCCTAATGGCGGAAGATGCCGATGGCTCATTGCGATTTATGGAGCCTTCCGAAGCCGTTCAGTCCGGGTCAACCGTTGCTTAAATCCAACCCATAGTTACAGATGCTCCAAATCTTACCTTTATTGGTATAATCGAATTCTTAATTCGAAAGTTCTTTTAAATACTCCTCTGACTTCTGTCGGTAATAAGGTTGCCATTGTGGTGCTCCTCGTTGCAATTTCTCTTTTTCCTCAATCTTCTTTCGCTGCTTTTCGATCCACTCCGGAGGAACCACCAAGTCGGTTTTTGTTGCAGTTTTAGATTCGCGATTGTCTTCTTGATCTTGCTTCAATTGGGCTTTCTCATGTTCGAGTAAACGGGTTTCAATTTGTTTTTGACGCCACATCATTTGGGCATCAAATTTCTTTTCTACCCACTTTTTTTCCTGCTCTTCCATCATTTTTTCGGCCTCAAACAAATTAGCGGCCTGACCGGTCTTGCCTTCTTTCAAGGCTTCCTTACGCAAGGCTTCAATCTTCCGACGCAACTCTTCTTGCATTAGCACCATTTCTACCCAATCTTTATCGCTAAATCGCTCCCCACTAAACTCTCCCCCCTCTCCATTAGGATTACTACTTTTTCCGCTAGATTTCGAATCTCCTTTTTGTTCTGAATTTGATTGCCCCTGCTTTCCTTTTTCACCCGTCTTTTGTGATTTTTGCTCGCCTTGTTGTCCCTCCTTTTGCATTTGCTGAAGTTTTTCTCCCAGTTGTTTCTGCGCTTCTGACAGTTTGCTTCCTTTTCCTTGTTGCGATTTTCCCGAATTTCCAGGTTTAGGATTTTTGCACATTTTACTACCTTTAGACGAACCGCTTTGTTTTTGATTCATGCGTTGTTGCACATTCTTCAAGCTTTCCATTAACATTACGGCAAGGTTATTATAACCGGTCATTACAAACTGTTCGAATGAAGCGGCTTGTCGAACGTTTCTAACCTTTAGTCCTTCAAACGCTCGATCCATATTGTCGTTTATATCACCAATTTCTCTGGTAACCATATCCGAAACCATAGGTTGTCGTTTGGCAAGGGCGCGTAAACTATCTTCAATACCTTCGCTCATATTTTTAATATTCATTTGCTCCTTATTCAAAGCAAGAACCCTCGGGTTGTCTGATTGTAACATCGACAGTTCGGTGAAAATATCTTCTTGTCTATGGGAAACTTCAATTAAGTTCTCCAGCAGTGCACGCAAGGATTTCAAATCTTCAGCGTTTCGTTCCTTTTGTGCCTGTTCCAAACTGTTTTGCATTTTCTCCATGGCCTCTTCCATTTTTTCGGCCGCCTTTTTTTGTTGATCTTTGGATTCGGACTGTTTCCCTTGTTGAGAATTCTGGGAGGCCGAATTTTGTTGGGTTTGCGCTTCTTTTATTTCAGGCTTACCCAAATTTAAATCCATCGGACTTTGTAGTTTTTTATTTTGCTCCTCAATCTGATTGGCTCTCTTTTGAATTTGCTCGGCTTTCTGCTGTTGTTCTTTCATTTTATCCAATAAATCAGACTGTACCTTTTCTTGTTCCTCTGAATTGGACTTCTTTTGTTCTATTGATTCCGTTTGTTTTATTAATTCCTCTTGCTTCTCGATCCACTTTTGCATTTCTTGAGATTGAAGGTCTATTTGTTCCTCCATCCGCAACTCTTTAAGTTGCTCCAATAATTGATCCATATCCTCTTTCTGGTTTTGCATACGTCGATCGATTTGATCCATCTTACGTTGTATTTCTTGAGGGGGACTTTTACGACTTAACAACTCTTGTAATTGTTTCATTAAATCCTGAAGTTTTGGATCTTCCAACCGATTCATTCTATCATTTAAATCTTTTCGTCTTTCTTTTAAATCCTCATCCTTCGGCGACTGTTCTTTTTGTTGGCGGTCGATTTTTTCTTGCTCTTTTTTTATCTCCGATAATCGCTCTAGTT
>JALRKL010000147.1 GCA_023268875.1 Bacteroidia bacterium | reverse complement strand
GCAACCGTACTCACCGAGGCAGGATATGTAGGAGAAGATGTTGAAAGCATTCTATCTCGTTTGTTACAAGTGGCCAATTACAAACCCGAATTAGCTCAAAAAGGAATCATCTATATAGATGAAATTGATAAAATTTCTAGGAAGTCCGACAATCCTTCTATTACCAGAGATGTTAGTGGTGAAGGGGTACAACAAGGACTTCTAAAGATTTTGGAAGGAACCGTTGCCAATGTAGCTCCAGAAGGAGGGCGCAAGCATCCTGACCAGAAATATGTAAAAATAGATACGTCCAATATTCTCTTTATCTGCGGAGGGGCATTCGACGGTATCGATAAAATGATTGGTCGTCGTATTCGAAATCAATCCCTTGGATTTAAGTCACGAGAAGAAAAAGAAATTAACCCCCAACGTTTATTAAGCCAGGTAAACGCTGCGGATTTAAAGTCATTTGGACTTATCCCGGAAATCATTGGACGTATACCCATTATAACGGCATTAGAGCCCTTGGGCAAAAAGGAATTACGTCAAATTTTGATTGAACCCAAAAATGCGCTTATTAAACAATACCAGAAATTATTCCAACTGGAAGGGGTTGCCTTGCATTTAGATGATGATGCTATAGACTATATAGTGGAATTGGCTCTATTGAATAAATTAGGTGCCCGAGGATTAAGGGGCATTTGCGAAACAATTTTCAAGCGTTTCATGTTTGAGATTCCAACAGACGGCAAAAAAACCAAAAAGTTAAATATTACCCGAAAGATCGCCGAGGAAGAATGGATGGCGGTTGAAAATCTTAAGTACGCGAGCTAAGTAACTTAAGTTTCGAGCACAATTCCTATATTGCAGCGTGGAAAAAAACAATCCCGCTACCCTGCGCGCATGGACCATGTATGATTGGGCTAATAGCGTCTACTCCCTGAGTATAACCTCGGCAATGTTTCCTGTTTTTTACGGTTTATATACTCCTGAAACACTGGAATTTTTTGGAGCAGAATATAAAAACACTGCTTTATTTGCCTTCTTTTTATCCGCCGCTTTTTTGATAAACGCATTATTTGTTCCGTTTCTATCCGGACTTGCCGATGCGCGGGGAAATAAAAAAAGTTATATGCGTTTTTTTATCATTTTAGGATCGGTCAGTTGTTCTAGTTTATTCTTTTTCGACGGTCATAATTATTTATTTGGGCTCACTGCCTTTCTATTTGCCACTTTAGGATTTGCGGGTAGTTTGGTTTTTTATAATGCCTATTTACCTGAAATTGCTACCCCAGATAAATTTGACACCCTTTCGGCGCGCGGTTTTACAATGGGATACATTGGCAGTGTGATTTTGCTAATTGTTAACATATTATTTCTACAAAAATCAGAGTGGTTTGGCATGCAGCCGCCATCGGCGACCGAAACCCTACCCTTTCGAATTGGATTTCTAACAGTCGGAATTTGGTGGTTTTTGTGGTCTCTATGGCCTTTATTTAAACTTCCCGGACGAACCGAAGCAAAACCAGGTGTTTCTATTTGGAAAGGTTATGAAGAGTTAAAGGGCGTTTTCAAGAATCTAATGACAATGAAGCCCGCAAAGGTGTTTTTAGCTTCATTTTTTGTTTATACAATGGGGGTTCAAACTGTATTGTATGTAGCCACTTTATTCGGACAGAATGAATTGAAACTCGAATCATCTGATATGATCAAAACAATTTTATTGATTCAAGTAATCGGTGTTGGTGGGGCTTATTTCTTTGCTTGGTTGGCAAATAAAAAAGGAAACAAAACCTCGATCATTCTAGCATTATCGATTTGGACTGTAGGCTGTTATTTAGCCTATTTCATTGAGGAAAAACAACCCAATCAATTTTTCGGATTGGCTTGCTTAGTTGGCACGGTAATGGGCGGAATTCAAAGTATTTCTAGAGCTACGTATGCCAAATTAATTCCAGGAGATACTGATAATGCCTCTTATTTTTCCTTCTATGAAGTAGCCGAGAAGGTTGCCATCGTCTTGGGCACATTTGCATGGGGATTTGTGGATCAAATTACCGGAAGTATGCGGAACGGTATAGTCGTTTTGATGGTATTTTTTATTGTTGGAATTGTAATAATGTTATTTCTAAAGTCAGACAAACTCCAACCGACGAGATAGGCTATCTAAAAAGTTGAAATATTTAACCGTCGTTTGTCAAGAAAAATGATTTGATGCGATTCCAATGATCGGCCTTTTTTTCTTGAGATGATAGCATTTCAGATGGCATGCTTAAAGATAATATGCGCTGCGACTGCTCTTTTAGTTCACCGTTTTCGAGGGTTTCGGAACTCCATATAACCAACTTCGTATGTGGAGGTACTTTTTGCACGTATTCTTCTAATGGAATTTCTAATTTGTCGATATCGATAATTTCAAAACGTGGGATACCCGCATTCAATAACTTACCAATAGCGTTCATCGCATTAGGGATGGTTTCGGTTCGATATGGACTCGTTCCTAGTTCGTCTACTAAATGAATAACATCTGTATCTGGTATGAAAATTTTGGGTTCGGGAACTGTGGTTTCATTATTTAATTCGATCGCAGCTGGCTCCAAATTCGTCTTTTCTTCACTTTTGTCAGATTCTGATTCCTGTACCAATTTTTCAGTATTCCCTTGTTCTGGAATAAAGAAAACACCCGTATTATACAGAGATGTTAATAATAACGGATTATCCACAATTAAGTCTTCTTTCCCCATAAACGTGCTTTTGTTTGTATTTTTGGAACAATGAAGTTCGAAATTAAGGTTGAAAAAGTAAAAGAGAGCAGAATTTCTCAATTTGATCCAAAAAATATTGGTTTTGGGAAGATTTTTACCGACCACATGTTTGTGGCTGATTATAAAAATGGGGAATGGACGGATCTTCGAATTATCCCATATGGTCCATTTAGTTTAAGTCCTGCAACCAGTTCTATACACTATGGCCAAGCCATTTTTGAAGGAATGAAAGCCTTCGCCAGTGTAGAAAACAATATAGATATTACTTTATTCCGACCTTCAGAAAATGCCAAACGCTTAAATCGTTCAGCAGTGCGCATGGCCATGCCTGAAATTCCCGAAGAACTCTTTTTACAATCCCTCGACTCATTGTTAAAATTGGACCGTGCATGGGTACCAAGAACAGAAGGAGGCGCATTGTATATCAGACCCTACATGTTTGCCACCGATGATTTTATTGGGGTTAAACCAAGTGAAAATTATCGTTTTGCCATATTTTGTTGTCCAGTTGGACCCTATTACAATAAGGCTTTACGCGTTAAAGTTGAAGAAGATTTTAGTCGTGCCGCTCCTGGAGGAGTGGGTTTTACCAAATGTGCAGGCAACTACGGTGCCGCCCTCTATCCTACAGCTCTGGCTCAAAAAGAAGGTTACGATCAAATTTTATGGACCGATCCAATCGAACATAAATTCGTAGAGGAAACAGGTACTACTAATTTCTTTGCCGTATTTGAGAATGAAATAGTAACTCCTTCATTAACGCAATCTCTATTAGCTGGGATAACTCGTGACTCTGTAATTTCCGGGCTTCAACACCTTGGCTATACCGTTACAGAACGACCCTTATCGGTGCAAGAGTTGATTGATCGCAAATCGGAAATCAAGGAACTTTTCATTACCGGAACTGCTGCTACCCTTGTTAATCTTGATGGTTTTGGCTTCAGAGGTACGTATCACGGGATTTTTGAAGAATCCAAAACCCAAGCGTCCAAAACGGTAAAGCAATTCCTCGATGACCTTAAGGTTTGCCGAATTTCAGACCCTTTCAAATGGGTAGAAATTTTATAGGGCAAATCTTGTTGAAAACTACACTACTTTAAATTTCATTACGGAGAATTTAAAAGTAGTTTTGTATCCCGTAGCATTACATTCCATGAATCGAACTAAATACATCTTTGTTACGGGCGGAGTTACTTCCTCGTTAGGAAAAGGCATCATAGCCGCTTCCCTCGCAAAACTTTTACAAGCAAGAGGTTACAGAGCAACCATCCAGAAATTTGACCCTTACATTAATGTAGACCCGGGCACCTTAAACCCCTATGAGCATGGTGAATGTTATGTTACAGAAGACGGGGCTGAGACCGATCTTGACCTAGGCCATTACGAGCGATTCCTAAATGTTTTCACAAGTCAAGCCAATAACGTAACAACAGGTCGCGTTTACCAAACAGTCATTCAAAACGAACGCAAAGGAGCTTACTTGGGTAAAACCGTTCAAGTAATTCCCCATATTACCGATGAAATAAAGCGTCGCATGAAAATCTTAGGGGAATCAGGCGATTACGATATAGTTATTACAGAAATTGGGGGAACCGTCGGAGATATAGAATCATTGCCGTATGTTGAATCTATGCGTCAATTAATTTGGGAGGAAGGAGAAGGCAACTCAATGGTCGTTCACCTTACCCTAATTCCATATTTAAAGGCCGCCGGTGAGTTAAAAACAAAGCCAACCCAACACTCAGTCAAGAGTTTACTTGAGTTGGGGGTACAACCCGATGTATTGGTTTGTCGCACTGAGCACCCATTAACCGCTGATATAAAACGTAAACTGGCTTTGTTCTGTAACGTTCAAGGAAATGCAGTTATAGAGGCTCGCGATATGTCGACAATCTATGAAGTTCCATTGGCCATGCTGAAGGAAAAATTAGATAAGGTAGTGTTGGCTAAATTAAAGCTTAAAGCATCAACCGAGCCCGATTTAACCCAATGGAAGGATTTTCTATTTAGAATTGAACATCCCAAAAGTTCTGTTAAAATTGCGCTGGTAGGTAAGTACGTTGAATTACCTGATGCGTATAAATCGATTAATGAAGCATTCATACACGCGGGAGCTAGTAACGAATGTGAGGTTAATGTAACGTACGTACACAGTGAACATATAAACGAAGAAAACGTTTCGAAAAAGCTAAGCGGTTACGACGGTGTTCTTGTCGCTCCGGGCTTCGGACCTCGTGGAATTGAAGGAAAAGTTGAAGCTATTAGATACGTTAGAGAAAATAATATTCCTTTCTTTGGAATTTGTCTTGGAATGCAAAGTAGTGTTATAGAATTTGCGCGAAATGTGGCCGGAATGCCCAACGCGCACAGTTCTGAAATGAATCCGGAGACCGAACATGCGGTTATTGATTTAATGGAAGCCCAAAAGCAAATCACGGATAAAGGTGGCACCATGCGTTTGGGGTCTTACGACTGTACATTAGAGAAAGGTTCCTTTGCGGCCAAGGCCTATGGTAAAACCAAAATCACCGAGAGACATCGCCACCGCTACGAATTTAACGATACATATAAATCCCAAATCGAGGCAGCCGGTATGAAAATAACCGGAATAAATCCTCAAACGGGTCTGGCTGAAATCGTGGAGATACCCGAGCATAAATGGTTTGTGGGAGTACAATTCCACCCTGAATTGAAAAGTACCGTAGAAATCCCCCACCCCCTATTTGTTGCATTTATTGCGGCAGCACTTAAGTAGTTCAAACCTCCTATTATATTATAAAAGCTTTCTGAGTTCTTACTTGGAAAGCTTTATTTTTGTTTATGCAAATTAAACAGGTTGGCATATTATTCACGGTTGTGCTTTTGGGCCTCAGTTGTAAATCAACTTCCCCCAAAAAAACAAGCCAAAACAACCAAGATAGCGCCCCTTCGGTAACTCTAAATAACGAATCGGTTTCCTTAGAAAATCCTTCTAAAGTCATAATAGAGCCCTTAAGCGCGGGGCATTTTGAAACCGTTCGCGTCGCATTTTACAACCTAGAGAACTTATTCGATACAATAGACGGACCTAACGACGATGCCGAGTATCTGCCGCAATCTACAAGACAATGGGATACCGAAAAATATCAGAACAAACTGCGAAATATGGCCCGTGTTATCGATTCCTTATCGCCCCATATATTGGGTGTTTGTGAAGTTGAAAATATTAAGGTGCTAGAAGATCTTAAATCGTATAGTTCCTGGTTAAGTCTTACCTATGCTAATATTGTTCATCAAGAATCGCCCGACAAAAGAGGTATAGATGTGGCGCTTTTTTATACTCCTGAATGGGCTTTTTATGGCGCCGAGGGTGTTAGTTTGGATGGACAATCTGATAAAACCCCCTTCTCAGGTAATTTAATTGAAGTTCCAACGGGCAACATAGATAAGCCGACTCGAGGTATTTTGCACGCTACTTTTAAGCGTAAGAACGAAAAATTTACCGTTTTTGTTAACCACTGGCCGAGTCGAGGCGGTGGCGAAATCAAAACACGCCCTTTGCGATGCAATGCTGCAAAAGAACTTAAAAACTACTTAAACAATCATACTGAAATAACCCATTGGGTGGCAATGGGCGATTTTAATGACAATCCTGAGGATAGCAGTTTAAGGGTTGTTTTGGGGGCCGGCGGACCCGATGACTTTGGCGTGAATTTAGCCTATGAATTACGAAAAATACAACCAGATTGGGGTACTGGTTTATACCGCGGGAATTGGGATATGTTTGATCAAATAATCATTAGTAAAACTCTTTATCATTTGGGACCTAATGCACCTATTCCAGGAATTGAAATCTATAAAAAAGATTGGCTGCTGCAAGCCGAAGGCAAATATCAAGGACACCCATTTCGAACCTTTGGCGGCAAGGCCTACTTAAATGGATATTCCGACCATTTACCCGTATATGCAGAATTATATATTCTCTCTCCGTAAAATAGATTTTAAGCAGTTAAAGTAAACAAGGTAATTGATGAAGCCCTTGATGGCATTATGTTCATCGACGAAGCCTATGCTTTGGTTGGTCAGAATAAAGACGATTACGGAAAAGAAGCGGTGGCTACTCTAATAAAACGAATGGAAGATGACCGAGATCGATTGATTGTAATATTAGCGGGATACTCAAATGAGATGAACTCATTCATTGAAACGAACCCTGGTTTTAAGTCTAGGATTAATCGCTATATAGATTTTAAAGACTATTCAGCGCAAGAAATGCTCGGCATATTTAAACTTTTTTTAAAACAATCTCAGTATAAGCTAGCAAAAGAGGCTGAATCAATTGTGCTTTCAATTTTTAACGAGGCCTTAAAAACGAGCGATAAAGGCTTCGGAAATGGTCGGTTCGTAAGAAATACCTTCGAACAATGTTTAGAAAACCAAGCCAACAGACTCGCAAAATTGGGCGATATTGACCGGAATATATTAATGCGAATTGAAGCCGAGGACGTAAGTCTAGACTAGGTCCAAAATTACGAATGACATTAAACCCAAGAAAAAAACAATGTCAACACGCGCAAATTAGCGGCTGTAGTTTGGCGCTTCGCGTGTAATTGCAATATCGTGAGGGTGAGATTCTCTCATTCCCGCATTGGTAATTTTTACAAAACCCGATTCTTGCAGGACGTCTATAGTAGCAGCTCCACAATAACCCATTCCCGCTTTAATTCCTCCTAACAGCTGGTATATTACTTCTGATAAATGGCCTTTATAAGGAACATTACCAACGATACCTTCGGGTACGAGTTTAGCCACTTCATCTTCAGCGTCTTGGAAATAACGATCTTTTGAACCTTCCTTCATCGCCTCGATAGAACCCATACCTCTATAAGATTTTACTTTACGGCCATCAAAAAAGGTAGTTTCACCTGGCGATTCTTCTGTTCCTGCAAAAAGACCACCGGCCATTATGGTATTAGCGCCCGCCACTAGGGCTTTAACGATATCACCACTGTAACGAATTCCACCATCGGCAATTACGGGAACGCCTGTGCCTTTTAGGGCCTCAACGGCTTCCATAATCGCTGTTAATTGAGGCATTCCGATACCCGCAATTATACGAGTTGTACAAATAGAACCTGGACCAACACCTACCTTAACGGCGTCTGCACCGGCATCGGCTAAAGCTTTAGCAGCGGCACCTGTAGCAATATTGCCGGCTATTATTTGCAACTCGGGGAAAGTCTGTTTTACTTTACTAACCATATCCAATACGCCCTGTGAATGACCATGCGCAGTGTCTATTGCTATCACATCTACCCCAACCGCAACTAATGCCGACACGCGCTCTATAGTATCTGCGGTAACCCCAACCGCTGCGCCCACTAATAAACGTCCATGAGCGTCTTTAACGGCTCTAGGGTAATTCTTAACCTTTTGGATATCCTTAAAGGTAATTAGGCCTTGTAAAATATTATTATCATCAACTATGGGAAGTTTTTCAATTTTATGTTTTTCAAGAATCTCTTGAGCCCCGGCTAAATTAGTTCCAAACGCCGCTGTAATGAGATTTTCAGTCGTCATTACTTCCCCCACCTGTTTACTCAAATCTTTTTCAAATCTCAAATCGCGATTTGTAATGATACCCACCAATTTATTATCGGCATCAACTACAGGAATACCCCCTATTTTATGTTCACGCATCAGAGAAACCGCTTCTGATAGCGTTGCTTGAGATTGGAGCGTTACAGGATCGAGAATCATCCCACTTTCAGAGCGTTTTACTTTTTTCACCTCTTCCGCTTGACGGGCGATAGTCATATTCTTATGAATTATACCAATTCCTCCTTCACGCGCCATGGCTATTGCCAATTTACTTTCTGTTACAGTGTCCATAGCCGCGGCAACTATAGGGGTATTCAGATATAAATTACGTGTAAACTTCGTACGTGTATCTACATCGCGCGGTAAAACTTGAGAATAACGCGGTACGACCAAAACGTCGTCGAATGTGAGTCCTTCTAATAAAATTTTGTGGGAATATGACATGGCAAATAACAGATTAAGAGGTTTGGTTATTTGCAGTGCAAAGGTAATGATTGTAATTTAATATTGTGTAGTTTTGAACAATAATTTTATGGCCAAATTCACGACTACCTATTTAGGCGAACTTAGATGTTCCAACATACATGAGCAAAGTGGCACAGAAGTTTTCACGGATGCCCCAATTGATAACCAAGGAAAAGGGAGCGCGTTTTCTCCAACTGATTTGTGTGCATTGAGTTTAACCACTTGTATCATAACTACCATGGGTATTTACGCACAACTGAAAGAATTTGACATACCGGAGGTAAAAGCCACTACTGAAAAGATAATGAACGCAGATCCAAGACGAATTGCCAAAATTATCAGTAATATAGAGGTTACATTAAGACCCGATGCAACTGAACGACAAAAAGAAGGATTAATGCGCATTACCCATAAATGCCCTGTTTCGAAAAGTTTGCATCCGGATATAGAGCAAGAAGTTAATCTGACCTTTGTTTATACCAAATTAGATTAACGATTCACTGGAGTTTGTGGTAAAACTGAGCCAAATTTAGGATGAATTTGTGTGCTAACTTCGGGATGTCGAAACTTGTCAATTCCTTTCGAAATCATCGAATTTAATATTTTCGCATTACTGGAATCATCTCCTTTATCACAGTCACAAACTAACCATTCAAACTGCATAGCATCTGTTGAAATTACATGCTCTGTGAACCAAACATCACTTAATTTATTAAATTCTATGTTTTTATATTCATCGTAATGGATATCTAAAAACCTTGTTCCTGCTCCTACGAAACCCGACCTATCCAGGAAATATCCCCCATTCAAGGGAATAGGAGTTATTTTATCCGTAATATCGGCAGGTGAAGGATATGCTAAAACCCCAAGTCCGTCAGAACTTAATGGTTCACCAATAGCGGCCATATTGGTTCGGATAGGGACATGATTTGACATTTCCGACGGTTGAATACGATATAAAACCAACTTTTGAGTTAAAGGTCGTTCGGAGGTTGGAGCCATTTCAACGGGAACTGGTTTCTCGTTCGAATTTAAAAAAATAGGCTCTGTTTCATAGGTTCGCCCTATTTCAATGGAACGCGGTAAGGGTTTTTCTTTTTTTAACACACAGGCGTTAACCGTCAAAAAAACCGATACACAAACAATCAATAGCCTTTTCATTGTTTAATAAACTGTATTTGGTGATTGCCCTCTTTCGTTTGTATTTGGAGGTAATACAACCCTATCGGTAAATTTACAATTCGTATCGACTGTTGTGAATCCATTGTGCCGTCAAGCACGCAATTTCCTTTTAGGGTAAAAATTTGATATTGAGAACCTGCCAAATCATGACCACCAGAAACCAACAAGCTTTCTGACGCAGGATTTGGATATACTCGGTAATTTTTCAAAATTGGATTTACAGAAGCATTTGACTCTCTTTGAAGATTTATGTTCAAGTTGTAATCGCCTGTTAAACCAGCGAAAGCAGGTACAACCCGTATCAATACATATTCTTTTTCGTTCCCATTTACGGTTAAAGGCTTTGTCATTTCGTTGGCGTATGCCATGGACCAAAATACGCCATCTTCTGATAGGGCAAAACGCGAATCCAGAGAATAGGAATTAGCGTTGAAGGTCTTATTCAAATCGCTTACTTTAACTTCTAACGAATATTGATAATTTTTTTCAAAATCAACCCGGTAATAATCGACATCGCTTTCTTGATGAATGTTACTTATCGTAGAATTCCATGAAAAATTATTGTTCGTGTAATTGGTGTTGATAAGATAAGCATCGACAACTTCATTGTTAACCTCGTAAGGATCGGCTTTAATCGGCGCCTCTTCAACGATTACTTTAATTGGATTCACCTTGTAATACGAACCAACGAGTGTCCAATTGGTGAACCCTAATTTTTGATATTGCACTGCCAACAAGTAGGTACCAGGATCTACGTCAATATCTGGACTGGTAAGTTCAAGATTATTTGTGTAATAACTATTTGAAGGCAAGCCTGAATTGTCATCAATTGATCCGATCAACTGGGCAAACGAACCATCCATGTTGTATAACGCCACTGCATAACTGCCTTTAAAGGTGCTTGTAGCCGTATTCGCCACGTTGAAGGTGACCGTTGTTTTTTCTCCGTTACGTATTTTTCCTGAGGTAACATTTAAATCCTGATACAGCTCTATATCGCTGTAATAATAAATTTCCAAACCCGCGTAATTGGTGTAGGAACTATAATCGTTCGCTATTTTCCAATCCCCACCATTGTTTTTGTAACATAAATACAAGTGATAATCGCCCGGAAGCATGGCTAATGAACCTTCTGATTCAAAGGTGAGAGAGTTAAAGGCGTAATTATCTTTCAAAGAAAGGTTGTTCATTTCTCCAACAAATTCTACAAAGTTGAAAGAATCATCAAATACAGCTATGGCCACACTCCCCGTAAAATCTTTACCGCTAACATTAGCCGCATTGGTCGTCACCTTAAAAGGCTGTCCATATGATACTCTTGAAGCATCAATTGACACATTTGCATATACTGAGATGGATGCGTCGGTTGTCGTATTATCGGGAGGCTCAACTCCAAATATCGCTTGGTGGCCGCTGTTATAGCTTCCCGTTCCACCTCCCGTACCCAAACCATCTGGATTTAAAGCGTCCATTTCGAAATACCCATTGTAAGCACCACCCCATCCCCAATTGATATGGTATTTCCCCGAATTATCATATCCATCAAAAATAAATGCATGTCCTCCGCCGTTACCAAAACCGGCATAAATTATCGGACGTCCATTGTCGATTTCGTTATCAACTTTTGTTGTCCATACACTTGTCGTGTAATTAGATCTTAATTGTCCGTTAACCGTACTCGGGTAACTAAAGTACTTCTTGAGCGCATATTCTGCGCAATGTGTAATCGGTGATGCGGCAGAAATTACATATGAACCGCTAGATTGAGCACTGTAGTTCATTTCTACACCAACGCCACAATGAAAATTCAATATTGCGACATCCGAATTTTTGGAGCTGATCGAATTGGGCATATTGCTGTAATTATAGCTCGTGTTGCCAAAATTAGCGGAAATAGTCCCAAGCGAACTATGACTGTAGGAATGAAACCCACTTCCTTTGGCGGGATACTGCCAATGGTGTATAACCTGAGCCATGGCAGTAGCTACGCATCCTACAACAGATCTTTTGTTCCCATCTAAGGGACATAAGTCGTTATAATAAGGAACCTGATTCCATTTGGCTTTTACTATAGGAGCGACAGATCCCCGCCTTTTACCAATTATGTTCTTTTGGTTTCTGTAATAATCCCATAATTGTTTGATATCCTCAGTTTGGGAAATATTATTTTGAATACCCCATATAATGCTTCTTTCATAATCGCTCAGCCAAGCCATAACATGGTCTGGCGCCAAATCAATTGAAAAGGTATCATGTAATGAATATCCTAAAATAGGACGGGCAAGGTCATCGGCAGATACAATTACAAAAGTGCCCATTTCGCCGACACGAGAATTGAAAATGTACAACAAAGGCTGATTATTGATCCCAAGTTCCTTGTGGAGGTATAATTTATCGGAGTCTACATAAATTCCGGTCTCTAAATTCAGAAATTGTACGGCAACTGATTTAGCTGTAGATACATTCACAAATGCAGCATTTAGCTTAATCGCACTGATGGCCACGATGCCTAAGATTAATCGGAAGAGTTTCATATCGTTCACACGAAAATACACACATTGAACCCTTGATTGGTGCTTCGTTTGTTGGCTTGGTGTCAAAATATGAAATTATTATTCGCAGAAATCACCAAAATTATATGATAAATTCTAGTGAAGGTATTCTATGGATATCGTATATTTGCGGCACCAACGGGGGATTAGCTCAGCTGGCTAGAGCGCTTGCATGGCATGCAAGAGGTCGCCGGTTCGACTCCGGCATTCTCCACAAAATTTGTAGCCCCATAATCCATGGGGCTTTTTTTTACATCGATTGTAAGACCCTTTTCCGTTTAAATTCAAAAATTATCATCCCTATAATCTTTGGAAGTGCCAAATTGAACTGTTGAATACAAAAAATACATTTTCAATCAACTTCAAATTTCAGCTCACAACCACTATTTAGATTACAAACGATGATATCTATGTTTATTGAACGGTTTGAATAAAAAATGATATTTATTATATTTGTTCAAACAAACAAATGGAAACGAGAAAGCAATTCATCCGAAAAACTATAGGACTCTCTTTGTTTCCCCTATTTGGAAAAACTATGCGACTGAGCGAATTACATAATCTGAAAAACAATTTAAAAGCTACGCGCCGGATGCCCGTTTTATTTCTTGGCCATGGAAGTCCCATGAATGCTATTGAAGAAAATGAATTTGTTAAAGGGTTTCGAGATATCTCTTATAACATTCCTAAGCCAAGCGTTATTATTTGTATTTCCGCACATTGGGAAACACCGGGCACTTTTGTTACGGCCACGCCCAATCCTAAAACGATACACGATTTTGGAGGCTTCCCACAAGAATTATTTAATGTAAATTACCCGGCACCTGGAAGCCCAGAATGGGCTCTAGAAACCCAAAAACTGATTAAAATAACGGAAGTAGTATTAGACGACAAATGGGGTTTGGATCACGGTAGTTGGAGTGTAATCAAACATTTATATCCACTCGCTGACATCCCGGTGATACAGTTGAGTTTGGATTATCGAAAAGGCCCCCAATATCACTATGAACTCGCACAAGAACTCTCTGATTTAAGAGATAGAGGCGTTTTAATCATTGGCAGTGGCAATATGGTTCATAACCTGGGTAAAGTTGCTTGGCGGAGGTTAAATGAAACTTTTGCATTTGATTGGGCGGCTGAGGCGCAATCAAAAATGAATGCCTTTATTGAGGAAGGGAATCATGATGCTTTGATTCATTATACAAAACTCGGAACCGCCTTTGAATGGGCAATTCCGAGTCCAGAACATTATTTACCTCTATTGTACACCTTGGCACTTCAAGACAAAAACGATGCCGTAGTGCGATTCAACGACAAACCGGTAGCAGGTGCGCTAACGATGACATCGTTAAAAATTGGTTAGAGCCGTTAGTCGTTTCCCAAGAAAGGGTAACGATAATCTGTTGGGGGATTAAACGTTTCCTTAATAGTACGTTGGCTTACCCAACGAAGCAAATTAACTTTGGCTCCAGCCTTATCATTTGTACCGCTTCCTCTAGCTCCCCCAAATGGCTGCTGACCTACGACTGCACCGGTGGGCTTATCGTTAATATAGAAGTTACCCGCACTATTTCTCAAGGCCCAAGTGGCTTCTGAAATGGCATATCGATCTTGTGCAATTATGGCACCCGTTAATGCATATTCCGAAGTGCTATCTACCAATTTTAACATATCGGTCCAATGGTTATCTTCATATACGTAGATAGTAAGAACCGGTCCAAAAATCTCCTCACACATGGTAGTGTATTTAGGGTCATTAGCCACAATTACTGTTGGTTCGATAAAATATCCCTTTGACTTATCGTAGCCACCACCAGAAATAATTTCCACCCCATCCTTTTTAGCATTTTCAATGTAATTCGCAATTTTATCAAATGCGCGCTCATCGATTACAGCGTTGATGAAATTTGAAAAGTCTTCGGTTGGACCAATTTTCATGGTTTTCAATTCGGCTAACATTTGTTCCTTTACTGTTGGCCAAAGGCTTTGCGGAATATAAGCCCTAGAAGCCGCAGAACATTTTTGCCCTTGGAATTCAAATGCCCCTCTCAGTAAAGCGGTGCTCACCACGTCTGACTGTGCCGATGGATGAACCAAAACAAAATCTTTACCTCCTGTTTCACCTACAATACGGGGGTAACTCCGGTATTTTTCGATATTCATGCCAATGGTCTTCCACATATGTCGGAAAACCCCGGTACTTCCGGTAAAATGCAAGCCAGAAAGCTCTTTGTGATTAAATACCACTTCTCCGATCGTTGGACCATCGCCATAGATCAAATTGATAACGCCATCTGGCAATCCAGCCTCTTTAAAAACACGCATCAATAAATTCGCACTATACACTTGTGTATCGGCTGGTTTCCAAACTACTACATTGCCCATCATGGCCGCCGCAGTAGGTAAATTACCCGCTATGGCAGTGAAGTTGAAGGGAGTAACCGCGAATACAAATCCCTCTAGGGGTCTATATTCCAATCGATTCCAAATACCCGGACTGTTTTCACCAGGTTGTTCCGAATAGATTTCAGCCATGTATTGCACATTGAATCTTAAAAAATCAACCAATTCGCAAACCGCATCGATTTCTGATTGGTACGCATTTTTACTTTGCGCGAGCATGGTTACCGCGCTTATATCATAACGATATTTGGTGGCAAATAAATCCGCAGCTTTTAAAAATATTGCGGCTCTTTGTTCCCAAGGCATCGACTCCCAAGATTCCTTGGCTGCAAGTGCTGCATCAATTGCCATGCGCGCATGTTCATCGTTTCCTATATGAAATTCACCGATTTTATGCGACAAGTCATGGGGCGGGAAAATGGGCTGAACAATTCCCGTTCTGATCTCTTTTCCACCAATATACATAGGGATATTGTGCACTTCGGAACGCCATTTTTTTAAGGCATTTTGAAGTTTTTGACGCTCTACTGTGCCCGGTGCATAGTCATACACTGGCTCGTTCTTTGCTTTAGGTATCTGAAAAAATCCGTTCATGGTTGAAGTCTTTGATACAAAAATACAATTAGTCGCTCAAAAGATAGGTGATTGGGAACACTTCGTTTATAAGTTCTACTATTTGGGTAGACGAATCGGCATTCAAAAAACATTATTTTTGCATATGCGTTTTTTACTAGTAAGCCTACTTTTAGCATGTGTTAGCGGTAAGCTCTCGGCTCAAAATTCCCCCGTAGAAATAATAAAAGTAGATTCTACCACTACTAAAGTTAAAAACGTAATTCTCATGATTGGAGATGGAACGGGGTTGGCGCAATGGAGTGCCGCTCAATCTCGTGTAAAAGATCCGCTTCATGTTTATAGATTGTCCGAATATTTAGGTCTAAGTAAAACATCTAGTGCGAGCCATTTCATAACGGATTCGGGTGCCGGAGCCACGGCCATTTCCATTGGTGAAAAAACCTACAATACAGCTATTGGATTGCGAAAAGATTCAAGTATTGCATTTACCTTATCGGAATTATTGCATGTTAAAGGCAAATCAACAGGATTGGTTGCCACGTGTGGACTTACTCATGCGACGCCCGCCTCCTTTTTTGCGCATCAGTTGAATCGATATATGGATAAAGAAATAGTGGAAGATTTTTATGGCGGTTTCATTGATGTGGCTATTGGTGGTGGTTTCCCTTTATTCGATACCGCACGATTACACAAACTAGGTTACGCTACTTATTTATATAAAAACGACAACTTTGATTCTATCGACACCACGGATTTTGTGGGATTTTACGATACGAGTAATCATCCTGTAAAATATTCACAAGGTCGCGGAAACTTCCTAAAAGACGCTACAATGGCGGCTATTAGAAATTTAAACAAAAACGAAAATGGCTTTTTTTTAATGGTGGAAGGCAGTCAGATCGATTGGGGCGGACACGATAACGATCCGGAATATGTAATATCAGAAGCATTAGACTTCGATAGCACAATCGCAGCTGTTGGGAAATGGGCTAAATCGAATGGTGAAACATTGGTAATTGTCACCGCCGACCATGAAACTGGGGGTCTTAGTTTATATGAAGAAAACGGCAATAAAGAAGCCCAATTTGCGTTTAGTACAGAACATCATACCGGAATTCCCGTGCCTGTTTTTGCTTTTGGACCTATGTCATACTTATTTAAAGGCGTTTACGAAAACAGTGAAATTCACGGAAAAATATTGAAAGCACTTAACATTAAACCTTAATCCACTATGGACACCCTTACTTTTGGCATTATTATTCCGGCGAGATACGGCAGCTCTCGTTTCCCCGGGAAACCTTTGTCTCTTATTGCAGGAAAACCCATGATCCTTAGAACGGTAGAAGCTGCTATTGCCTGTGAACCAACAATAGGAGTAGCGGTAGCTACAGATGACGAACGCATCGCAAATGCCGTATCTCATTTGGTACCGGTGGTAATGACCCGCGAAGATCATCAAACGGGAACCGATCGTATTGCCGAAGCTTATGAAAAACTAGAATGGGACTGCGATATCGTTGTAAATCTACAAGGAGACGAACCATTTATTAATGTGCAACAGGTAAAAGATTTAGTTGCTTGTTTCCAAACTCAGAGTACGGATATTGCCACCCTTAAAAAGAAAATTGGTGCCGAAGAAGACGTAAAAAACCCCAACCTTGTCAAAGTAGTTACCGATAAAGCGGGTTTTGCTTTATACTTCAGTCGTAGTCCAATTCCATACAATCGCGGCAATACCGATATTACTTATTACCGACATATAGGCATGTATGCTTATCGGGGGAAGCTATTAAAACGCTTGTCACTCCTAAAAAGCACAGCTCTGGAAGAATCGGAAATGCTTGAGCAATTGCGCTGGTTAGATTTTGGTTATGTGATTAAAGTTTCCGAGACCGATCACGAAGGACCCGCTGTAGATACACCTGAAGATTTAAAGTCCGCCGAGGATTTCTACTCCAGTTCAATCGGATAGTAAATATCGTACCAGAGAGAGGTTATCGCAGTTTCTTGCACTAAATTGCGCAATAGATTAGGAAAAGAATCACTTTCGACTTTTGCAATTGGGACTATGGTAATCCCTCCCTGTGAATCCCTGTTTAATATTCGAAATCCTCTTTTATGAAACCAAATAAACCGTTCAAAATCGGAATTGCCATTTTTTGATTCTTTTATAAATGCTTTGGAGGGGTTGAACACTACTCTAACTAAATTATTGCGGGGAATTAAGGTAGTTCTTGGAGTTCCAATGTCAATATAATTTCCAAGACTATTGTGTTGAGGATATTCAATCGGGCGAGTCAGATTAACTATCCATTTAGAATTCTCAAAATAATTCAAATACCATTTTATTTGTTTAACTGAAACTTCTTTGCTGTCCCAAAAATATATTCCATCATATGTGCGTCCCCCGTAACTTTTGTAAATACCTTTCATTGATTTCAATTGCTTTTCGAAGGCTTTAAAATCCGGGCTACCAGCATTAGAGTACTCGTGGCTTAAATGTATACAATAAAATCTGAAATCACGCTTAATGATTGAAGAGTAAACGGCCGTGTTATTTTTATAGAACAGGGTATCTAAGCCAGTTTGAGCATTTAAAAAACCGCTGATGAAAAGGAGCGTAAGGGGGAGAAAAACGTTCATATTTCGTTAGTACCCTTTGAACCAAAAAGGTAAACGAACTAACTAACCGGTTTGAATGCTTCAAATGCATTACTACAATTCTTGCAATAGTGCATGCTGCGACATAATGTCGGTCCGAACGGAGTATGCATTGTGGTATTTCGACTGCCACAAAGTGGACAAGCAATATCACTTAATACATCCAGTTCAAAATAACCATCGTGTTTGGGTGGGGGCGCTAATCCGTGTTCTAATAATGCCGCCCTCCCCTTTTCCGAAATCATATTGGTGTTCCACTGGGTTTCAAACGAGGTCTGAACTACCACCTCTGAATAACCCGCAGTTTTAAGGGCATCTATAACCAACTGTTCCATGATTTTCAGCGCGGGGCAGCCAGAGAATGTCGGGGTTAATTGAACAAATGCATTATTATCTTTTTCGGAGGAAATTTTCGTAACAATTCCAAGGTCTACGATAGAAATGGTGGGGATTTCTGGATCCATCACCATCTCTAAGGTACTTTTTATATGCGCTTCTCGTAGATTCAAAATATTACCAATCGGCGCTAGGGTCTATGCTGAAAACCTCTGTCATCTCATCCAACAAAGGTTGAAGATGCTCGGTATGATGTCCCTTACGGCCACCTGTTGATGGGATTGAATTGTTGATTTCAGGAACTGAATAACCAAAAGCGTTCAACTTTTCAGATATTACACGATACCATGCCTCCTGTAATGCCGCTTCCCCAGGAAAGATTCCCGCTTCAATCAAATCCGCCTCGTAATCAGAAAGCTCGAACATTCCTAGAGCATAAGGAAATGTTTCGTTTATAGCTTGTTGCATTCTTATTTTTGCTTCTTCAGTACCATTGGCTAATGTTTTCAACCACGAATCGGCGTGCATCGTGTGGTATTTAACTTCACCTCGAAACTTACGAGCTACCATTTGTAAGGGCTCTACTACTGTTTCGGCAAGCATGTCCATTCGCAAGGCACTTTGATGATCAAAATAGAAATGACGCACTAACGAGAAATCGTATTCTCCGATAGGAAGTTCAACCAAATGACACGAGTGGAATTGCTCTGCATTACGCGTAAATGCCACAGTATCAGGTTCGCTTTCACCAATCTCGTGAAGGATTTCGTATAAGGCCAATGACTGTCCAATTTTGTCTTGTGCCATACTTGAGAAAGCAATATCTTCTTCCAAAATTGGGCCCAAACCGGTCCACTCCGAATTTCTGTGTCCCAATATAAGAAGGTCGTCTGCCATCCTATACAACAGGTCTTTAAGACCCATAACGTGTTTTTCTGTAAATTCCATTAGGCGTTATTTTTTTGGCGCTCCTTAAACGCCTTTATGCGATCCATTACTTTATATGAATTGGGATCACGGTGCAACTTTGATGCGGTATTCTCAAAAATATCGGAGTCTTCGTATTGGGTTACGAATATTTCGGATGTTTTAACCACCCAAAGGTTTACACATGCTCCACGACGGGTGTATTGTTCTTTGGCAAACATCATGGCCAATTCAGAATTCGGGGCGTGTACACTTCCCACGTGAACATGGTGAGTACCTCGTTTTTTTTGCTCAAATACTTCATAGGTTTGAAAATGGTCCATTTCTTGGAGAATTCCATCCTGTGAATCGGCATCAAGAGCTGCTCTGTTAATTCGGGGATCTAAGCTTTCAATTTTCATTACAGCGGTATTAGGATAATGGTGCTACGTATTGGGCGTCTTTTTGTAAAAGAGCACGGCGTACCCAACGGCCTTTCTCTTCAGCCATGCGTCTCACAGCCAATCTCTCTTTGTTACATGGACCATTCCCGTTTATAACCTGTTTGAAAACATCCCAATTTGGTTCTGTGTATTCCCATTTACCGGTTTCTTCATTCTTTTTCAATTCGGTATCGGGCAAGGTCAATCCCAAATCCCAGATTTTTGGAACATACATATCTAAGAATGTTTGACGCATTTCGTCATTGGTACCCATTTTCACTTTCCAACGCATCAAAACCTCCGTGTGAACCGACATTTTGTCTGAGGGTCCGAAGAAATGCATAATTGGTTCCCACCAACGATTTAGTGCATCCTGCACCATTTCACGTTGTTTAGGAGTTCCTGTAGCCAAGAATACCACGTTATCATGTCCATATTTTAAGTGAAACGACTCTTCCGCACAGATACGATCTAGGGCTCTCACATAAGGACCATAGCTGCCTTTTGAATTGGCTAGCTGGTTAACAATAGCTCCCGCATCTATCAGCCAAGCAATAACAGCTGAGTCGGCCCAAGTAACCGCAGGGTAATTAAAGACATTCGAGTATTTGCTTTTCCCGTTGATTAAATCGTTAATCATGTCTTCGCGACTTTTACCTAATGTTTCGGCTGCCGAATAAAGCAACTGAGCGTGTCCCACTTCGTCTTGAACTTTGGCCATCAAAGCCAGCTTTCGTCTAAATCCAGGGGCTCTTGTAATCCAAGTGCCTTCCGGTAGCGAACCGATTATCTCGGAGTGCGCATGCTGTTCAATCATACGTATTAACTGCTTTCTGTATTCAGCAGGCATCCAATCATGTGGTTCAATTTTATCTCCAGCGGCAATGCGTGCTTCAAAGGCCGCTAATTTTTGAGGATCTTCATTGGCCGTTAATTTATTTTCTTGGCCGTTGTTTTCGATATAAGCGTTTCCGTACATATTATTTTGAATTACGAGTTATTAATTGTGAATTATGGATTTACTGATTCTTTGTTTACTGTTTATTCAACGAATTTTATGATCTAAACTTTGCATTCTATTCTCTCATATTCTTAGATTTTAAATTTTACACTTTCTTCATTATTCTCTAGACTCTAAACTCTAAATTTTTCATTAGCGCTTTACCTATAAAATTATAGAGGCGATCTGCCACTTCATCTGGCTGCAATGGTCCATGAGGGTTGTACCATTCCACAACGGCATTTAGTGCACTCAACAAGGTAATCACGGCGTATTTTGTGTCGATTTCATCAAAATCACCTTCATCGATCCCCAACTGAATAATTGTACGAATTTCATGTTCGTAGTTGCGACGTTTCTCAATGAAACTCACCCTAGAGGCTTCGGGCAGATAGCGCCATTCGTGCATGAATACCGTTGAAGCGTCTAAATCGGCACAAAGGATTCGAACGTGCGCAGTAACCAACATTTGAAGTTTTTCCGTAGCGTTAAAATAAATATCGTTAACTTCCAATACGGCCAATTCAAACTCTTTGGCTAAATCGAAACAAACGGTTTCTAGGATTTCATCTTTTGATTTGATGTGGTTGTAGATGCTAGCCGCTTCTATTCCCAATTCTTTAGCTAATAATCGCATCGTAAGGCCGCTGAAGCCGTGAAACTTCATCAATTCAATTGCTTTTTTGCGAACTTGCTCTTTACGGGTCATAACCAATCAACTAACTAACGCTTGTTAGTATGCAAATATAAAGAAAAATCCTTAATTACAAATTATACTAATGGATTGTATAGACCGATTTAGGGATACGCAATAAAAAATACTTTGAGCCACTACCTATTATCCACACATAACGCTCTGAGACAGATACTGAGTTTAATCCTTTGAACGGTATAGCTGAAGAACTTATAGAATTCGTTAGGTACTCGGTTATTCCTAATTGACTGACATTCCAACTGAGACTTTCTGTCGCATCTGACCGCTTTCGGGGAAATTGCAGTTTAGAAACGCCATTAGTTCCAACTGAAATAATCTCATTATCCGAGATGAATGCAGTACCTGAAACATAATTACATAGATTTAATGGTCGAAGGCTCATAGTTGTATTGGAAAAGGTCAGTAAATACAATCCATCATTACAAAACTGTTTATTAATCAATAAAGAATCTTGAGCTTGTAATTGACCATTAGGATATTGCCAATGCCCACCTGCTACCACTATTTGATTATTCATTACTTGAGAAAGTCCATAAACGCCCCATCCCCTTTCTGCTGGTAAATTTAAAGGAATGTCTGTTATTTTCTCGCTTAGCAACTCCCCATAAATATTCCAATTGACATGAGCCATACGTAAAGATGCCCCTTTGGAACCTCCCCCTCCGAAAACCAACTTAAGAGATATAACTCCTCTGCTTTCGTCATAATCAAAATTAAGGATTCTCATTGATGAGCCACTCGCCGCAAATAGGGCATCTAATTTAGAAGAGGTATGATTCCACTTACCATTAGATAATTCAATCCAATGATCACCTGAGTCCAAACTTACTCGAAAATACAAATAATCCGGATTTGAGGGTAAAGGATCGCCCATTAACAATCCAAGATTTCCTGATTCATTAAATTCAATAACATCGAAAAAAACACCAGATTCATTATCACGAAAAACTTCTCTCCAATTACGCCCGAAATCTCTTGTTTTGAGTAAAACACCAGAATCTGATACACTCATCGCAATAGCATGTGCTCCAGAAAATGCATGGATATCTCTAAAATCTTTTTTTCGATACTCAACAGGAACGTAACATGATTGAAGGGTATCTGCATTAAGTCTACCTATATATCCATTCGAACCTGAAACCCAAACTTGAGTATCGTTTAAAACAAACAAGCCTCTTAAGGATTGTGCATTTAAAAATGCAAATTGAAAAAGTATAAGGGTGAAGATGAACCTCTTAAAATAGTGCATGTATCAAAAATAACATTTAATATTAATTGTAAATTGTTAATGGTCAATAATCAATGATTCAGGGTTCGAGAGTTAAGGATTACATAGGTATATACTAGCGTTTTAAGCAAAAATTAACATTACATAAGTTTAGACCATTGGACCCGTATATACCGTATATTATGGGATTAGTGTATGATTTATATATTTACCAAAATCATCTTTTTAGTTCAATCCCACCAGAAAATTGACCTGAACCAAAATTCTTTTATGAAAAAGTCAAAGCATTTAGAACTTAACAAAGAGGGATTAGAGAAGTAAATTTCTTCCTTTTTAAATTCGCTAAAATGTAAGCCTAGCCCCCAGGTTATGAAATTTATCAGATTTCTATTCAACCAAAATCTTCTTTTTCGTTCAGTCCCACCAAAAACGTAACTTGAACCATCATTCACGCAACCATAAACTCAATCCGTTCTGAATTTGATTCTGTTAGCAGCATAAGGATTCACCCGTGGTTATACAGGGCAAAAAAAAGCTCCGATTTCTCGGAGCTTTGATTGTAATAAGGTTGGCGGCGACATACTTTCCCAGGGGTTAACCAAGTATCATCTGCGCTGAGGGGCTTAACTTCTCTGTTCGGAAT
>JALRKL010000050.1 GCA_023268875.1 Bacteroidia bacterium | reverse complement strand
AATCAATATCACTACCAACTTCTTGTTTCATTATTCGAGCAGATTCAACAAATGGCTCCCTTTAATTCGGATAATTTCAATAAGCCATTTTTAGCACAAAGTGTACCTGAATTTTGGCATCGCTGGCATATTTCCTTGAGTACGTGGTTTCGAGATTATATTTATATTCCCGTAGGCGGTAATAAAGGCGGAACGGGGATACTCGTATTTGGCGTGCTCTTGGTGTTTTTCACCAGTGGCTTGTGGCACGGCGCTAATGCCACTATGATTTATTTTGGTTTGAGTCAGGGTGTTTTGTACTTGTTTGATCGTTTTATTTTTCGCAAAACTTTTTCGGGAAATTCGTTGGGTGTGACATTTCGCAGGCTGAAAACGGCCTTTTTCTTTATGAGCACCTTGGTGTTTTTCCGTTCCGGCAATGTTGCCCAAAGTTTTGATGTATTCAATCACCTGTGGGTCCCTCGAACGTATTGTGAATCTCCAGCAAAACTATTGGAAATTGACCCTCAAGTATGGTTGTTTTTAATAGTAGGTCTGGTTTTGGATCATGCCATAGTGAAAGAGCGTGTGGATAGGTGGATTTCACCGTTAAAATTGGGCTACCGGTGGTTTTGGTACTTGTTCTTTTTAACGGCGGTATTATTATTTGGTGGAGCGGTAAATCATCCTTTTGTTTATTTTCAATTTTAGAATTCATGAAATCTCCGAACAACTATCTGATTATTGCGAAATGGATGCTGCCGAGATTGTTTGGGGTGTTGCTGTTTCTAATAGGACTCAATGAGGTTTACCGATTAACACTTTGGGAGAAAGATGTACGGCAGTATTCAAGGGTTCGGAACCGCATTGACTCTGTTTTCAATTCTGGGGCGGATATTTATTTGGGGGAAAGCTCGAATACCAGTTTTAACCCATGGACCGATACCTTGAATGAATCGATCTCGGATTTTTTACAGTATTATTTCCCGGAACGCAAAATTGAAGCGGTAACCCATGAGGGCTATCACCCCGGTTTGTTTAGGCAAATGTTGGAATTGTTGCCTACTTTACCCAAAGATTCGGTTCGTACCATTTGGTTGGGCGTGAATTTAAGAACTTGCGGTCCGTCGGCTATATATTCTGGGAATGAAGCATCAAATCAGCGCGAAGCACTTTACTATTCGCACCGACCTCCATTGCTTACCCGTATTTTTATGGGATTGCATTTTTACGATAATCGCAATGAAAAGGAGCGGGAGCGGTTGAAGTTTCAGTGGTGGCGGACCCGTAAATTGAATGTGCGGGAGGGAAGTAAAGCTCCTTATTCTACTGCTTTAGATTGGATTGATGCGGTTGCCCGAAATTATGATACCTCCTTGAAGGAAGACATTAAAGGAATGATGGGTGCTTATATAAAAGAGTTTGCTTTTGTATTAGATGATGAGAACCCGAGACTTGAAGATTTAAAAGAGATCGTAGGCATTTGCAAGTCGAAAGGATGGCGATTGGTTTATCATATTCTGCCTCCCAATCGCTACCATGCAGCGTGGTTGTTCACGCAACAAAATCCCGCCGTTCGGGTTAACGATACGTTGAAAGTAGATGATTTGCGCTATGAGCTTCCCCCGAGCGAATTGGTGACATTGATCGACTACAACTACTCTTTTTTGAGGAGGAAATTTTCTGAATGGGGCGTGGAAGTGGTCGATAATTATAACTTAAAGGGGGCCGTGGCGGAGAATGCGGCGAAAAAAGGATCTTATTTTACCGATCAGTGGTACCCGACGGAGCACTATAATTCGGTTATTCGCTTGGCCATTGCGGAGAAATTGGCGTTCCAGGAATTGGAAGGCGATTCTTCGGAATGGGTGCTTCGGAAGGAGCGGGTTCGGAGCCAATTAAGGCAAAACAATTATCCCAATTGGGATATTGTAATGCCTTTATCGGATCCAGAGCGCCGGGGTTATCGGGTCCGGCGCGATTGATTATCCCTGTTTTTTGTCATCAAGAAGGTCAATTTTTATTAAAATAACCTTAGAACAACATGGATATAGCTAAGGTGAAGTTGGTAGGTGCGCTAGGAAATACAAATACTTCTTGAGTTAATTGACGATCGTATAAATAACCCCATGTATACCCGTTATTGAGGTATCTGTTGTTAAATACATTTTGTACTTGTAGTTTCACTTGAATACTGCGTTGCTCGGATAAGTTCTTGTAATAGGCAAGTTGTATTTCAGAGAACGTGTAAGATGGAATGGAGCGGGTTTCATCACCTGTATTATCAAGGTATTGCTGACTCACATATTTTTGCAAAAATTGCAATTCATAGATGTGCGAATTTTTGCGAATTTCGTAATGAAATCCAGCGGAGGTCACAATATCGGGTGAGTAGGCGATAGGGGCATTTTTATATACTGTGTCGAAGGTGCTATAATCTAGATAATCTACCCAGGAAGCAGGCGATTCGATGATGCGATTTTGGCTGAATGCTGCATTTGCGATTAATCTTACCGTATGTATTTGGCTTTGCAAAACTGGGGTTTGGATTCCTAATTCAATTCCACGCCTGTAACTCCGATCAACATTTTGTCGAAGGGGAGTTCCAACATCGTTAAGGGCTCCTGTAAGTACAAGTTGGTTGTAGTAATCCATATAGTAGGCGTTGAAATTAACCTGTGTATTTTTCTGGTTTTTCCAGGTATAACCGAATTCATAATCGACTAATCGTTCTGGTTTGGGAATGTTGCCGCTTGTATTATCGACAAAATCGCTTCGTGCCGGTTCGCGGTTCCCAACGGAAATAGAGGCTTGATAATTGGAACTTGAACTGGGGAGGTTATGGAAATAAGAGATTCCCGCTTTAGGATTAAAAAAGAGAAATTCACCGAGAAAATCAATGTTTAATAAATCATTATCGGTTCCTTTACCGTCATGTCGCACGTAGCGAACTTGAGCGTCTGCAAAAGCATGTAATCCATTTATGGCCCTTGAATTATACATGTATTTCGTAAAAATATTTATATCTGTTTTGTTTCCAGATGAGCGATAATATTCATTAGGAAGGGCATCGGTAATATTGGTGGTGTTATCTATGGTTTGAACGTCGTTTATAGGACTTCCTACCGAAACAACGCGGCCAAAATGCTGTCCTAAATACCGACTGGCTCCTATTCCAGATACTAATTGGTTTTGCTTATTAATACGCCAATCTAGGTGTGTATTTACCCCAATTAAATGATTTTGCAGCCATCTTTGACGCACTAAATTGGCAATGTCGCTGGTGTCGGTGCCGGAAACCCGTGCAGGGAGTCCATAATAACTCAGCTCGTCTTGAAAACGGAACTGTTCGAAATATCCGCTGCCATAAGTGTAGTATACGGTATTGTTTAGGTTAATTGTAGAACCGAAGTTTTTAGAGGTATAGTAGTGGAAATGATGTTGCTGATAATTATCGGTTTCGTTAGGGTATAAATAATAATTGTATTGGTTAGGATTGGAATTGAAAAGGTTGAAACTATCTTGATTGTTGCGATACGTGCCAATATTTCGGATGTAATGGTCGTTCAGGGCTTGGGAATCAGATGCGTTGGGATTAGGATTGCCCATGTTGTACTTCTCAATGGGAATTCCCCACCATGCCTGAGCGGTTTTCTCGGCTCCGCCGAACACCATGAATTTATGGTTCCAACCGAGGTGGGTTCTATTCTGTAATGAAGCCATATAACCATATAATTCGGTATTGGATCTATCAATGAAACCCTGCGAGCCGATATGACTTATACGGATATCATACGTCCAATCGTTACTACCTAATTTGAAAAACGGACTGTAAAACTTCGCTGTGATTTTGCGGGAGTTGAATGAACCGTACGCCAAATCAAATTCGGCTTTATCGTAGTTGTTATTTCCGGTTTGAATCATAACACCACCGCCAAATGCACCGGCACCGTGAACGCTGCTACCGACTCCACGTTGAATATGAATATTTTGAGCGGAACTTGCTAAGTCGGGCATATTTACCCAGAATGTACCTTGGCTTTCGGCATCGTTAATGGGAACGCCGTTAACGCTTATGTGGGTTCGTGTAGCATCCGATCCCCGCATTCGAATACCCGTATATCCAATACCATTTCCGGCATCAGAAGTGGACACGATTCCCGTTTGGTGTTGCAATAACATGGGAATATCTTGACCTGTATTTCTGAGTTTTAAATCTTTGGCGTTGATTGTTTCAAATGCCGGGTGAGCTTGGTTTTGATTGCGTTGAAATGCACTTATTATGACTTCTTCTATCGGCGGGATGGGCTCAATAATATTAGGCAGTTCTATTGGTAATATCTCATTGAGTTTAATTATTGTTTTTTTTTCGACTATGGTAAATGAGTCGCTGCTGAGTTTGCTCGTATCGGACTGCGAGAATAATGAGGCGCAGACTACAAAGGCAATTCCTAAAATAAATACGTTTTTTTTCATGTCTCAAATGTTGGTTACATTCGAGTGTGCACGCATATTAGCGGTCATTTCCCTTCGCAGGCATTATCCTGAGCAGGTAAGCGGGTGTAATCTCAGCGCTCTCTAGGAGGCACCCCGAATGTGAGGCAAAGGTATTGGAATATTCCTAACTTCGCAACTATGGAAATAAAGGGGTTGAAACTCAACAATCCGGGAATGGATTTTTTGGCTTGGAATTCCGGCACCGAAACATTTCCTTTTCAAGTTCAAAGAGACGATCTGATTCATCCCGTTGTTTCAGGAAATAAATCCAGAAAATTACAAGGTTGGATTTCATATTATTTCGAGGAGAATTTCACCGGAATTATAACCTTCGGTGGTGCATTTAGTAATCATTTAATCGCAACCGCTAGTGTATGCAATACTTTGAAAATTCCGTGCGTTGGGCTGGTTAGAGGCGACATGGGAACGCGCAATCCTTATTTAGATTATTGTTCTGAAATGGGTATGGAATTGATTTTTATTGCCCGATCGGAATACCGTGAAAAATCCAGTCTCGAAGAGCGTTATCAACATTACAAAGAGCGTAAGAATCTTTTAATTCCCGAGGGGGGTAAAGGTATTTTGGGTTTTCAAGGTTTTGAAGGCTTAGTTTCGAGTTGGCAGGGTGATTTCCCTGATATTATAGTACATGCCAGCGCCACGGGGACTACGGCGGCAGGATTGGCCCGAGCTTTGAGGTCGGCCGGTGCGCATACCCGTATATTGGCAGTACTTGTTTTGCGAAATTTAGCGGAACAGGAAGCGAATCTGCGTGACTGGGGTGTTTTCGATGAAGTTGAATTATTGTCCGATTATCATTTCGGAGGATACGCTAAGATGCCGGAATCATTAATCCATTTTTTGGGGGAAGCCCGAGAACAAATAGAATTTCCCATAGAGCCTGTTTACACTGGGAAAGCATTCTATGCATTGGTAAACCACATTTTACCTGAAAATAAAGATAAGAAGGTTTGTTTTTTGCATACGGGAGGAATTATGAATTATTAATTTTCGATGTGACCTTACTGGTTTTGGACTGTCACCATCTCTTGAAATTTGAGCCTGTCTACATTACTTTTCGTTAAAACTAGGACTGCGCTATTAATGATTTAATTGAGCTATTGGGCGAGTCGAGAATGACTTCATGCCTAACAAACAATTGACAATTAATAATTATTTTTTGTAAGGATCCACGGATCCAGTAAGGTATAATCGGTGTTTATTCGAACTTCCAGAGAAAGACACATCGACGTATTTTTTGAAAAATCCAAAGGTATTGGCTGTTTTATAGGCAGCTTCTATCCATCCAGATTCTCCTGGTTTGATTTCATTACGGGAGAAATTTGTGGCCGTGCAACTGCAAGCGGCATCTACACTTTTAACCGTGATCGGGCGATCGCTATAATTGGTAAATTCAAAACGAAAGGTTGCAGGAGGACCGCTGGGAACACCGCCTTCAAACTTATGGGTGGTTTCATTCCATGCAATACTATCAAGCAATAGACCAATTGAATCTGGAGAAATTTTTTGGGTATTTGATTGGCTATGAGATTCTGTTGATTGTTGCGTTTTTTGGGAATCTTGTTCAAGTGCCGTTTGTTTGGGTTCTTGTGCCATTCCACAGGAGGGAAAGGTAATTAGACCAACTATGGTAAGTAAGGGTATAATTCTAAGGTCTATCATTGCGAACTACTATTTGTTTGGGCTTGTAAATTACGGTTTTTTCGTTGGGTCTGTATTTGGGGCGAATAACCTTTATCTTACCTTGTAAAATCATTTCAATACTGCCTTCTTCATAATCGGCAAAAACCCTTTTGAAATAAGGCCCTGGAGGTACGTTTTTGGTTTTAAAAAACAAGCGAATTGTATCGGTGGACCCGGGCTTGATTCCTTTTTCAGGATAATGATGGTCGAAACAAATACACTCGGTAGCAATTTGTGCAATGTTAAGGGTTTCATTGCCGTAATTATGCACAGCAAAGAGAGCTTCAACTATATCTCCATTATTAGCGTTTACCGTTATAGTATCCAGACCTTGTATTTTCAAGTCACCTTCATTTCTATGTCGTATTTGAGCAGAAATAACTGTTGTGCTTAATAGTAAAACTATCGCCAAGATAGAATTTTTATGATTGCTCAATTTAGTCATAATAGGGCTCTGCATTTTATTTCAGGAGGGATTTAGGACTTGGTATAGGGAATCGACAAACTAGCGTATAACAAAAAAGAGGCTGTATATTTTAAATACAGCCTCTTTATAAATTAGCGTATGATAACGGGTGAAATAGGCTTTTCTGGCTCTTTTACCACGTTTCCGGAGATTGTAAGAGTTACGTCTCCCGCGTTGCTATTAACAAATATATTTTTGTTAAATGTTCCTGGTCTACCCGCTGAGTTATATTCCGCGCGAATACTTGCGGTATCGCCGGGCATCACTTCGGTAGTAGGATATTTAGGAGTGGTACATCCGCAGCTTGCCTTAACACGGGTTAATTTAAGGGGTTCTGTACCGTTGTTTACGAATTGAAAATCGAATGTGGCGATTTGTCCTTCAATAATGTTGCCAAAGTTGTGGGCTAATTTTCCAAATTGGATACCGGCATTGCTTTTATCTTCAGCCGGTGTAGAAGTACCTCCTATTACGGCATTCTGTGCGCTAGCGAACGAAAACGAGATTGCGAACGCAGCAATGATTAGGAATCGTTTCATCTTGGAATTACTTTAACTCAGGCTTGGTTTCTTTGTTGGTATCGGTTGTAACAGTTCCACTAATAGTTAGGTCTGTTACGTCGCCGTTATCAAATGTTACTTTTACTGATTTCTGGAAATATCCAGGTCTTCCTTCTGTTCCGTAGCTGGCTTTTACCTCGCCTGTTTCACCTGGCATAATAGGAGTTTTTGTCCAACTTGGGGTAGTACATCCACAACTTGGGCGTGCGCCCGTAATTACTACAGGAGCTTTGCTATTATTTGTGAATTTAAATACCACATCGGCTGGTGGACCCATTTCGATGTTACCAAAATCGTGCGCTTTTAATTCCCATTTGATGGCGGGCTCGGTTTGCTTTACTTCTTTCTGTGCCATGCTGCTTCCTACTAATGCGAAAGCTAGGGCGGCTAAGGTTAAAAACTTTTTCATCGTTATGTATTTATTTTTGAAGGTTCTACTACAAGATTCGTACCAAATTTAGACGTTCATAAGTTTAAATTCGTTGTCGCTTCGTTGTAGTTTATTTTTTTTGGGATAAAGTTGGGTTTACAATTTACGCTTAACTTCTTCTTGGATATATACTTCGAGGTAGTCACCCTCCATAATATCGTTGAATTTTTCAAGTTGTAATCCGCACTCATACCCGCGTGTAACTTCTTTTACGTCGTCTTTGAATCGTTTCAATGATCCTAATTTTCCATCGTGTTTCACAACACCATCGCGAATTACGCGTACCATGCTGTTACGTTCAATTTTTCCATCGGTAACATAACATCCTGCGATAGTTCCCACCTTAGAAATTTTGAAAATTTCACGAATTTCAACTTGCCCGATTACCTTCTCTACGATATCAGGGCTCAACATACCTTCCATGGCCTTCTTGATTTCTTCAATGGCTTGGTAGATGATGCTGTATGTGCGGATGTCAATTTCTTCAGATTCTGCGAGTTGTTTCGCTTTTGCCGAAGGTCTAACTTGGA
>JALRKL010000008.1 GCA_023268875.1 Bacteroidia bacterium | reverse complement strand
GTTGTACCCGTGATCCGCGACGCAGATGCAATGTCATTTGCCGAGATCGAAAAAGCGATCGCCGAAAATGGTGCACGCGCACGTGATGGCAAATTGACCATGGCGGAAATGCAAGGCGGGACCTTTACAACTGGCCGATTTTATTGGTTTGGATGTGTGCTTGGCTATTTTGAACGTGCTTTACGACGGACTTGGAAATACCAAATACGCCCCATGTCCGCTATTGGTTAATATGGTAACCTCTGGCGATTTAGGTGTAAAAAGCGGTCGCGGTTTCTACGATTACTCTCACGGTACAAAGGATTTAATCGTAGCTCCGAATTTTCAATAATTGCAAATATTCGATCCTAACCTACTTGCGGAAAACCCAAACCCGGTTTTCGCGAATATCATTCCACTTTTGAATGGTAAAACCAAAAGATTGGAGCTCCGCTCCAATCTTTTGGAATTCTTTTTCCTCCAACATGGTATTCAAAACCCCTACCCCGTCTTGCGTCAGTAGCTTTTTTACATGCAACCAAAACGCATCGTTCCACTCAGGCTGCTTTTGATTCTCAAAAAGATCGAGAATAAGGGTATCGTATTCCCACTCTTGTTTCACCGCCCGCTCCACATAGTGAAACGCATCTTCATTCAAAATTTTGACTTCCTTTTTATAAAAATATTTTTCGGTTAACGCCACCACCTCCGGATCTAATTCTACCCCAACAATTTGAGCATCTAAATTGATTTCATCGTGAATGATCTGAGCGGCGCTGCCCCCACCGTATCCTAAAATCAATACCTGATCAAAAGGATAACGGCGTTCTTTAAGCTTCCCCAGAACAGAACGCATTACGTCATGCAACTTGCCAAAGGAATAGTTTACCTCTGTTGTATCCAACATAAGCTTGCCGTGATATACTAGTACTTCCAATTCGTGATCGAGCCGACCCTTGCGCTTTTCTATCGTTACGGGCCAAAAATAACTGCGTAATCGTGTCCAAAATGAAGGTCTAAACATCCCCACAAAAATACAATACCTTTGCCGTATATGACATTCCCCACCCTTTTATTAGCCTCCAAATCTCCCCGAAGACACGAAATTTTCGAAAAAAGCGGATTCGATTTTAAAGTGGTGGCCATCGATGCCGATGAAGATTTCCCCCAAGAACTCAAAGGGCCCGAAATTTGCGAATACCTGTCTTTGCATAAATCGCAACACTATCAAGACAATTTAGATCAAAACCTCTTAATCACCGCCGATACCATCGTAGTGGTAGGCGATCGCGTATTGAACAAGCCCGAAAGCGAGCAAGAGGCCTTTGATATGCTGCAATTGCTGAGCGGTCGCACCCACTTTGTGTATACCGGTTGTACCATCCGCAGCAGCGTTAAAACCCATACGTTTCACGATGCCACCGAGGTAGCGTTTTATGCCTTGAGCGACGAAGAAATAAAGGCCTATATACAAAACTGCCGGCCTTTTGACAAAGCCGGCAGCTATGGAATTCAAGATTGGATGGGCCTAATTGGCGTAAAATCCATCAAGGGTTGCTTTTACAACGTGATGGGATTTCCATCGGGAAAATTCTACCGCGAACTGCAGAATTTTATATAATTACTTACCCGTTTGCATCGCATCGGCGCGCTTCAACGCTTCAAATGCGTTTACCAAACGACCGCTTTGTGAAAGTTCGGTGAACCTAATTTTATCCTTGGTGCCCGGTAAAATTACTTTGCCTTTAACCAAAGTTCCAGACTCCATTAATATTTCTTTAACCTGAACAGCCGTCAAATTTGGATAGCGGCTCCAAACCAACGCAGCCACACCCGAAACTACCGGTGCCGCCATGCTCGTACCATTGAAATATGCATATTTATCGCCAGGAATCGTGCTGTAAATATCTTGTCCAGGAGCAAATAAATCTACATTATTCTTGCCGTAATTGGAGAAAACCGTTGCCAACTTTTTACGTTTGGGTTGACTCGCACCAATTTCTATCCAATTGGTAGCGGTATGTGTTCCGTTCCATAAAGTATCGTTCGGATAATTAGGAATTTCATCATTGTTGCTGTTGTTATTACCTGCCGCATGCACCAATAAAACCCCCTTGCTTTCTGCATAGGCAACGGCTGAATCTACGATATTTTTATCCCAAGAGAAACCTTTACCAAAACTCATATTGATGATTTTGGCGCCATTATCTACCGCATAACGAATGCCGTTGGCTACGTCTTTATCGCGCTCGTCGCCATCGGGAACTACTCTTACCACCATTATTTTGGCATGGTCGGCTACCCCGTCTAATCCGATGTTATTGCCG
>JALRKL010000216.1 GCA_023268875.1 Bacteroidia bacterium | reverse complement strand
GTTTTGATACCCCACAATACGGACCAATGGATCCTACCACTGTTTATGGTATCAGTAAATATGCAGGTGAATTATACATTCAATATTATTACAATCGTTACGGGGTAGATACCCGTAGCTTGAGGTATCCAGGTTTAATTGGGCACAAAAGCGATCCAGGTGGCGGAACTACGGATTACGCAGTTGCCATATACCACGATGCATTAAAGGATAAGCAACACACCTGTTTTTTAAAGGAGGGCACTACTTTGCCCATGCTTTACATGCCCGATGCATTAAAAGCAACCCTTGAAGTGATGCATGCCCCCGCTGATCAAATAAAGATGCGGATGAGCTACAATTTAGCGGGTATGAGTTTTGCGCCCGAAGAAATAGCCGATAGTATAAAAAAACATATACCCGAATTTAAGATTTCTTATGCTCCAGATTACAGACAAGCAATTGCCAATTCATGGCCTGCAGTAATAGATGATAGTTTGGCTCGGGAACATTGGGGTTGGAAACCCGATTACGACCTTACCAGAATGACTTCAGACATGTTAGAAAATATTGCACCTAGGTACGAAATGTTACATTAATAGGTACAATTTACTTTTTTTAGGTAGGTTTAAAGTGCGTTGTTTAGATTTAATTCGCATTACGAATCCATAATACTCCTTAAGGTGAGTATTATTCATATTTTAATTGTTGTATTAGCTTCTGGAAATCAAAACGTAAATCCGATATTAACAAATATTTACGTACGAAAACCGTAAGTTTAAATCATTCAGAAAAAGCAGCAGTGATAAAGGTAGTAAAGTTTTCTAAGCGTAATTTTATTGAACAAGACGATCTTTCGGAACTCTTTGATGCCGACCTGGAATATGCGAATAAGTAATATCAAGCCCGACCTGATTTTCCTCATCAGACGACCATCCGTAATTAAGATATCCCATCTGCGAAAAAAAACAAGTACAAACGGATTAAACAAAATATGAGTCCCGAATCCTATCGAAAATGTTGATTGTACAGATCGCGACAACGCAAACGTTACCTCAAGAAAGATTAGTGCTAAGGGTTATTTATTAGAATGGTGCACATTTACTAACCCCCTTACCAATTAGGGTTGTGGTAGTTGCCTTTTCAATCAATACATTTACAAATTCCCCCTTTTGGAAGGTGTCTTTTGGAAAAACGACTACGTTATTTTCATCGTTACGGCCTACCCAGTCGTCGGCACTTTTTTTACTGTTTCCTTCAATTAGCACGGTGCAAATTTTACCTATACGGGCTTCGTTTTTCTGCTTGCTGATGCGATTTTGAAGGGCAATAATCTCTTGTAGTCTTCTTTTTTTAACGTCCTCAGGTATATCGTCGCTGAATTTTTTAGCTGCCGGAGTTCCTGGCCTTTCAGAATACATGTACATATAACTGAAGTCGAACTGTGACCATTCCATTAGCGATAGCGTATCGGCGTGCTCTTCCTCAGTTTCGGTGCAAAAACCTGCGATGATATCACACGAAATTCCACAATCGGGAATAATATTTCGTATCATTTCAATTTTGCCCATATACCATTCACGTGTATAATTTCGGCTCATTACATCGAGAACGCGGCTATTTCCACTTTGAGCAGGTAGATGGATATAATTGCAAATATTCGGATATTTAGCCATCACATGAACTACTTTTTCCGTAATGTCACGGGGGTGACTTGTGCTATATCTAATCCGCATTTGGGGAGCTGCCAAGGCTACTTTTTCTAGTAAATCTGCGAAATCAACAGATAATTCTTGTTCTTGGACACTTAACTTTTTGAATTCCTTTTTTGGTCCGCCTCCAAACCATAAATAACTGTCTACGTTTTGTCCCAAAAGGGTTATTTCTTTGTATCCTTGATCGCGTAGATCAATGGCTTCTTTTACGATGCTTTCAGGGTCGCGACTTCGCTCTCTTCCACGAGTAAATGGAACTACGCAGAAACTACACATATTGTCACATCCACGCATAATGCTAATAAAAGCAGTTATTCCATTGGAATTCAGTCGTACAGGATTTAAATCACCATATGTTTCTTCTCTAGATAGTAAAACGTTTATAGCGCGCGCACCATCGTCTACTTCAGCAACTAGTTTTGGTAATTCTCGATAACTATCAGGTCCGGCTACAACATCAACTAATTTTTCTTCTTCGAGTAGTTTGTCTTTTAAGCGTTCGGCCATACATCCCAAAACTCCAATTATAAGATCTGAATTTTTAGTTTTGGTAGCCCGAAGGTGTTTCAATCTTTCGCGAATGCGCTGTTCGGCGTTGTCGCGTATGGCACAGGTATTCAAAAATATCACATCCGCATCGTGTTCATCGGTGGCTTGGATGAAGCCGTGTTCTCCCATTATGCTGGCAATGATTTCAGAATCAGAGAAATTCATAGCACAGCCATAACTTTCGATGTAGAGCTTGCGCGTTTTGATGGCGTCGATAGTTTCGGTGTTCATTTAACACGCAAAAATACAGTATATCTTGCTTTTTGGAGGAACTTTCATAAATCGGGGTGCGCTGTGGAAGGTTTTTTGTTAATTTGCAGAGATTTATGTTAAAGCGCATTTCGATTATTCTGGGTTGTTTTTTCTCTTTGGGAAGCCTTCAATCACAAGATCAAAATACAGACAAAGGTGAATTTAGCGGAAATTTACTCCTGAATTATCAAAAATATCTGCGCGATGATCGTATTGGAGCAAATACACGGGTTTACAAAGAAAACACCGCTAGCGTTGATGCATGGCTCTTTATGCAATACCGCCGAAATGGCTATAATTTCATCATGCGTTTTGACGGTTTTAACAATTCCCCCTTATTAGATCCCCAAGATGCCTACACGGATCATGGTATTGGTTTTTGGCAGGCCAGTAAACAGCTCAATAATTTGAATATTACGGTGGGTTCGTTTTATGACCAATTTGGTACAGGGGCTATATTTAGAGCCTACGAACAACGTCAATTGGGTATTGATTATTCCATTCAAGGAATTCGTTTGATTTACGACATAAACCCCAACTGGCGAATAAAGGCGTTTTCGGGTAATCAAAAAGGAAACAAAAACAGCAATACCCGATTTGGTTACACCCCACAGGTTATCAGTGGAATCAATTTAGACGGTACTACTGGAATAGGAAGCGGGTCTAAGTTTGGAACTTTAAACCTGGGTGCCTCAGCTGTAAATAGAAACATCGATAGAAATACCATGCAAGAATTGGTTGCCATACTGGAAACATATGCTCGTAAAGATCAATTTGCGCCCAAATACAATGTTTATGCATTCAATGGATATTTTAATTACAATGTTGGCAACTTTAATATTGGAGGAGAGGCTAATTTTAAAACACCTGAATCTATAGTAGACATCGATAATAAATTGATTTTAAAAGGGGGGAAAGTATTATACGGAAGCATTGGTTGGGGTAATACGTATAAGATGGGAACCCGAACCCTACCAAACGGTAAAAAACGTAAAAATACTTTGTCTCTTGGATTGAATTTGCAAGTAAGACACGTAGATCATTTTCCATTCCGGACATCTCCAAGAGAGAATTTATTGAATGGTTTAATCAGCTATTTACCCTCATTAACCAAGCAAAACTCTTACCGTTTAATGGCGCGCTATAACGCCCCAGCACAAGATTTGGGTGAAAATGGAATTCAAGGAGAATTTACCGCCAATATCAATAAAGGAACCCGTATTATTTTCAATACCAGCTATGTTCAATCCCTGGCCCATAATGGCGTTTTAGATCCCAATAGTCAGGAAATGGTAGCACAGAAACTGTTCCAAGAATACAATGGTCAAATTGTTCAAAATATAGGAAAGGATAAGTTGAAATTAGGATTGCAGCGTGTGTTCTACAATCAAGCGGTATACGAACAAGAACCCGAGTATGAAAATGTAGAAACTTTTACCCCATACATGGAATGGTTGCATAAAATTGGGAGCGACAGGAGTTTGAGAATTGAAGCACAATATTTAAAAACCGATAAAGACCAAGGTAGTTTCGCCAATTTGATGATTGAGTACTATTTCAATAAAGAATGGTCTATGAGTATCGGGGACATGATCAATTCAGAGCCCCATCGGTATGAGCGAATGAATATTGTAAACGAAGTTCTTCATTATCCTATGGTATTTGTGAGTTATAATCACAACAACAGTTTTTATACCCTGTCTTATTTAAAACAACAAGAAGGGGTGAACTGTTCTGGAGGTATTTGCCGTGTAGAACCTGCTTTCAGCGGTATTCGTTTTACGGTTAGTAGTAATTTTTAAATAACGAAAAAGGGTTCGTTTATAAATCCCAAATACGGGTACGTCTTTCTTGAGAGTACTTTTTTACATTTAGCCAAAAGGCGGCTACTAAGTAAAAAATAATAGGCGAACCTAATGTGAAAAAGCTGGCGTAAACAAAAGAGAGTCTGACGCTTTTGGCAGAAATATTCATGGCTTCGCCGAGCTGCGTACAAACTCCGAAGAATGATTTCTCTATGGCGTATTTGATTAAACTCATTTGTAAACTCAAATATAAACAAATTTGCTCCCAATAGGTTTAATTTCTTTTAAATGTAAAGCCTAACAAGGTTTATTTTAGTGCGCGATCTTGTAGATAGGGACCTAGAATTGCTTTTATTTCAGTTGTGAAACACCCCTTTTGGGAATAGATGACTAAAGGCTTTTGCGGCCTAAATGGTTTGGGTGTTTTTGCAAATTGCACGATACTTACATGGGGTTGTGATCCTTCAAATGACTGAATGGAGCGGTGGTCCACTTGGTATAATGGATTTGTAAAATTAGTCAGCCAATCCCTTTCAATATGTTCCGGTGGCATCGCCGGAATTAATAGGGTAATTTGCCCATTAGGTGTGAGCCATTGACACATATGTTCCAGTAATTGCCATAATTCATAATGCTCGGTATGACGCGCGTTTCGCTTCGCAAGCTCCTGAGAGGGTAGTTGTTTGCTAAAAAATGGGGGATTGCAAATTATGGCATTGACCAACCTTTCGGGTTTAAATTGCCACCAATCGCTTTCCTGGACGCGGAGGTAATCTTCGCAGTGGTTTAAGGCAATATTGTCTTGAACACAGGCCACGGATTCTGTGTGTTTTTCTATTCCTAATATATGTGCATTAGGGTATTTTTGATGCATAAGAAACATCAAAACACCGCTACCACAGCCCACATCCAAAATGGTATCGGGCGATTCAAATTCGGTTAATGATCCAAAAATACAAGCGTCAGTAGTTACCGGTAGGCTTACATTTTCTTGCTGAATTACAAAGTTTCGTAACTCAAACGGACGTCTTTTTTTGGTAGGCATACGGTTTAAGATAGAACAAAACTTATGTCAAATGTTTTGGGATCTTCAAAGATTTTAAAATCATTATTATTCATCAGCCATACCTTATTGACGTGATTTTGTGCGATATGTAAATCGTGTGTACATACGATGAAAATAGTTTTATTTTCCCGGGCACGCTCTTGAATACGTGTCCAGAAATCAATCTTTGAGGGATAATCAAGAAATGCCGTGGGTTCATCGAGAAGTACTATTTCGGTTTTTTGAAATAGGCATCGCGCCAGCATGATCTTTTGTTTTTCGCCATCGCTTAAATGGCTAAAAACGGCATTTGTTAAGTGCCTTACACCGCAAAATTCCAGTTCACGCTTGGCTTTTTCCTTTTCCTCCATGCTGAATGATTGGAAGAAATGGGTTTTGGGAATTGCAGTAAGTACAATTTCGAGTGGCGACATAAGTTCGATTTGGGGCGGCGTCGCTAACATGAGAGAAATCAAGTTTCTGCGGTTTTTCGGGCTACTCGTTTGTAGGTTAATATTATTACATGAAATGGTGCCTTTAAATGCGGGCAAGATGCCCATTAAAGTTTTAAGAAATACGGATTTGCCAACTCCATTAGGCCCCGCTAACAAAATTATATCGCCAGGGTAGGTCTCAAGGTTGATATTGCGATGAAGTGTGTGCTTGAACTTACCTTGATGATAACCGGTTTCTAAATCTTGGATTTTCAGGGGCATTATTATTACAAAAATGGGATATTTGTGTGACTATATGCATGTAATCAAGATTGAAAATTCTGTAGAGCTACAAGAAGTTCGTGAATTAGCCGTAAAAATATGGAACGATCACTACCCATCGGTGATTGGTCAGGAGCAGGTAGATTACATGTTGGGGCGCATGTATAATTTGGATTCTTTAAAAGAACAATTTGAATCGGGCGATATATTTTACTTATTGGTTGAAGGAGATAAAAAGTTGGGATTTGCCTCTATCACCCAACACGATAATGGCTCTTGGTTTTTAAATAAACTGTATGTGGAAACCAAAGAACACCGGCGGGGATTGGGAGGGTTTTTACTAGAAGCACTGATTAAAAACCACGATATTAAGTTGATGCGATTGCAGGTAAATAGGCAAAATTATAAGGCTATAAATTTCTATTTCAAGCGGGGATTTGTGATTGAGCGGGTGGCGGATTTTGATATCGGCGATGGCTATTTCATGAACGATTTTGTGATGGTGAGGGCTATCTGAAAAGGCTAACAGTACCACTATAGGAATAGGATTTATTAGTTTTTGAGGTTACCATGATGTGATATACATATACCCCATCTTAGCAAGGTTCGTTAAGGAATGTACCATCCCATCCATTGTTTATATCGTTTGTTTCAAAAAGTTTCTCTCCCCAACGGTTTAAGATTATCATCTTATAGTCGATGTGGTTCTCTATGTAGGGTTGAAAGGTATTATTGATTTCGGGACCTTTGTTATTGGGAGAAAAGACGTTGGGTATGAATACCGTTAAACCGCAGGCGGTATCATATAGCGTGATTTTATAAATTACAGAATCACATCCCAAGAAATTTTTGAGGGTATCTTGGTAAAATCCAGATTGTGTATACGATTTATTGAGGAAGGTAAAGTCATCGCCGATACATTTACTGGAGGTGAATTGGGTTTCTGTTTGGGGGTAAATTTTAACAAAGGTATTATAGACAGAATCGCAACCTTTGCGGGTGCTATACCGATGGGTGTATTGGGTATCAGAGTAGATTATATTTCCTGCGTAATCTATGACAGGCTGATCGCAGGTAATAAAGGTATCGGATTGTTCAAAAGTGGGGTTGACATTAATGATATCAAAACGAGTAACGCATGTTCCGTCTTCTTGCTGGTAGGAAAAAGTATCGATTCGTGAGCGTGGAAAGGAGTCGCTTTGGCAGTATTCGTAGTAACTCCGCGTTGAAAAGGTATCTTTTACAAACAAACGGATGGAAATGATAGTGTCTTGATGCCAGACATCATAAAAACCCGCTTCTCGGAAGGTTTTATTATGTAATTGCACAGAATCGCCTTTGCAGATAGTAAAATTTTGTACTTTATGATTGGTAATACACGGCTTTGCAAGTTTAAAATCAGTACCTACACGTAGGGTGCCTAGTGTGGAAGTCAGTTCATTATTTAATAAACTATAGTAGGAGAAACTATCGTTTCCGTAGTACAGATAGTAAAACGTTTCACCGGCAATGATATCTCTGACGTTAGATACGGGTAATTTAGATGTAATGGGGTTGATGGTTGCTTGGTTTTTAAAATTCAACTCGTATGCATCACCATTCGCTTTTAGAGCAAGACCAACCCATCCATCGCATTGGCCTGAAATAGCTACTATATTTGTCAGTGCAGCTTCTCTTATGGGTATACCGACGAAGCGGTGCCAAATGAATACGTTGCCGTTTTTATCCAAAGCAAGGGTGCCCCAGGTAGTGGTTTTAATATCCACGATGTCTTTAAGGGTGTTTATTTTGGTGGCTGTAAGTATTGTGTTCGCGCTTCCTATTCCTAAGCCAGCACCTTCGTCAAGCCCAATTACCCAAACTTCACCCTCTTTGGTCAAGAAGTACGCACAATGAACGCCAACGGCGCACCTAACGGCATTTTTGATGCCTTTAACATCTTGAATGATAAATCGTGAAATTGCGTTTGGGTTTGATGGGTCGCTAGGATATATAAGAGAATCGCTCACAATTTTGCGTTGGTTATATTCAAATGCATTTAGCAGGCGTGGGTTCTGCGCGTTGCTGCTAATGTAAGCTCTCCCATTTTTTTGAATATACGCTCCAAGAATCCAACCTCCGTCGCAAAATAATACACTATCTAAAATTCCTACAGGACGGCTGTTGTGAAAGGATTCCCAAATAAAACCGCTATCGTTATTGTTAATCGCGGTCATGGTGTAACCGGCAGAATGGTATGTGATATTTTTTAAATTATGAACTGGGGTTGGGGAGAAAAACGTACTGTTATTGTCTAGTGTTATCAATTTTGTGGTTTTGTAACGTACACCCCAACCATATAATTCGCCATTGCAGGTAGTGAAAGCCCCATAAGGTGCGGCGCTTACATTACAAGGCTTGTACCATAATCGGCCGCCGAAACCATCGCCTACGATGCTGTTCTGTCCATGAAGGTTAGCGGTAAGCATAAAAATCATCCCCAAAATAGCCAAACAGTTGAGCTTATTTATAGATTGGAGATTGGTCATTTTACGAGCTTATAGTATAAAATTGATAGGATTGGAAATAAAAAGGTCTGTTTTTACTTAATAAATTGCTTTTCAGACAGTAATTAGACGAATATAATAAAAAAGTGGTTGTCTAAGGTGCCATTTTATCAAATTAATAAGCATTGCTTTATGGCACGGCCAAGGTTTCATACCTTTGCGGGGTGTTAGCGCTAAACGATTTTTCATTTGAGTTTGCAGGTAGGTATTTGTATAGAAACGCCCGTTGGCATATTAAGCCGAACGAAAAAATCGGTTTGGTAGGTTTAAATGGAACAGGCAAATCAACCTTGTTACGTCTAATTTCCGGAGAATATGAATTGCGCGAGGGTATGATGTCCAAAGCCAATAACCTTAAAATTGGCTTTTTGAATCAAGATTTATTGAGTGTAGAGTATAAAGAATCTGTGAGGGATGTGGTGCTTTCTGGCCGTGAAGATTTGGTACAACTCGATTTAGATATACAGCGTTTATTGAAGGAGATTGAAACAGATTACGACGAGCGCCGTTTGAATCAACTCGGAGAAGCTCAGGAGCTTTTTGGACAGCTAGGCGGGTACGATTGGCAGGCACAAGGCGAGAAAATATTGGAAGGATTGGGTTTTCCAACGGAGTGGTTGGGCAAACCTTTGATGAATTTGAGTGGAGGTTGGCGCATGCGCGCAATTCTGGGACGTTTGTTGTTAATGGCGCCCGATTTGTTGTTGTTAGATGAGCCTACGAACCATTTGGATTTACCCACGATTCAATGGTTGGAAAATTACCTAAACGAGTATCAGGGTACTTACGTGATCGTTTCACACGATCCCTTATTCTTAGACAGAACGGTAAATCGGGTGGTGGAAGTGGCCCACCAGCAGTTGTTTCATTATAAGGGAAATTTTACCTCCTACTTGGAAGAAAAAGAAGAACGGGATGCTTTGATGCAGCGACAGTTTGAGAACCAACAGGATTTTATTAAACAGCAAATGAAATTCATTCAGCGGTTCCGAGCCAAAGCGTCGAAAGCGGCTGCCGTACAAAGTCGCGTAAAACAATTAGATAAAATTGAGCGGATTGAGTTGAAAGACAAGGAAAACCGCGATTTTGACATCAAATTTAATATACGAGTAAAGCCGGGAAAAGTAGTGGCCGAGTTGCGAAATTTGCATAAGTCGTATGGAGATTTGCGAATTCTGCAAGGTGCTTCCGGTCAGATATTGCGGGGCGATAAGATTGCATTAATTGGTGCTAACGGAAAGGGTAAGTCAACTTTATTGCGCATGGTGGTGGGTACCGAACCGTGTGAGGGTGAGGTAGAATTAGGATGGAATGTAGAGGCCTCGTTTTTTGCTCAGCACCAGTTAGAGGCTTTGAATTTAAAGAACGATTTGATTAATGAAATCGGTACCGTTAGTGCCGATTATAACGATAAGGAATTAAGAACCGTTTTAGGTTGTTTTTTGTTTACCGGCGATGAAGTATTTAAAAAAGTAAAGGTATTGTCGGGGGGCGAAAAGTCTCGTTTGGCTTTGGCAAAAACGTTAATTACCCAGTCAAACTTCTTACTATTAGACGAGCCCACGAACCATTTAGATATGTTCTCTGCATCGGTATTGGCCGAGTCTTTGAATGATTACGCGGGTTCGCTGTTATTTGTATCGCACGATCGTACGTTTATTAGCAGGGTTGCCAATAAAATTTGGTGGATTGAAAACGGAATTATTAAAGAATATCCCGGTACTTACGACGAATACAATGAATGGATGAGTACCCGTGTGGTCGAGGAACCTAGCTTGAGGCCAGAAGTAAAAGCTGAGGTTGTAAAGACTTCCCCCGAAAAGAAAGAAGCGCAGGGTAATAAGGGGATTTCCAAGAATAAGATACAAGAATGGGAGCGAAAAATGGAGCGGCTGGAAGGAGATATCAAGTCGATAGACCAAACGCTAAACGATATTACCGTACAGATGCAGGACGAGAAAATTAGCAGCGATGCGGAGGCTTTGCTCTCATTAGTTGAAGTGCATCGAGTTAAGCAATTGGAGCGCGATGCATTACAAATTGAGCTGGACTCGATTATGGAGTTGTGGGTTGATGCTCAATAGGTTCCAATAAAAACAAGAAAAAGCCGTTATATTTGGAGGTATGAAGGGTCTGTTTTGGGCGATTATTTGCGGATTGTTAATCCCTGCAGTGGGCGCCACAACCGACAGTACGCTGCGATTTGCGAATGCAATTTACGAGGGAGACATTCGATCGATTGTTCTTCGTAATGCCGGAAGTGGGTTTAATTTTCCCGTAATAATGCTCGGTGCGCAACAGCCGGATTTGGAATTGAGCTTTGATCAATTGCAGGCCGAACGTGATTATTATCAGGTAACTTTGGTGCATTGCGACGCTCTTTGGCGAAAAACAACATTGGCGAAAACGCAATGTTTAGATGGAATGGGTTTTCAAGAAGTAGACCAAGTTCGTTTTTCTAATGGTACGCTTACTCCCTATGTTCACTATGAGGTACGTTTGCCCAATGCCGATATGCGGCCCAAACTTTCAGGGAATTATTTATTGGTTGTTTACCGCAATTACGATGAAACGGATATAGTTTTTTCAAGGCGTATAATGGTATTGCAATCCAAGGGAAATGTACAGGTCGATATTTCTCAAAGTAGTCAAGTCGAATTTCGTCAACAACAACAACAAGTAAATTTCACGTTTAATAAAACTACATCCAATTATTTCATGCCAAATCCCTACAGGGATATCACTTCGGTGGTATTGCAAAATGGCGATTGGAATACCGCTATCACCAATTTAAAACCGCAGTTTATCAAGAACGAATCGTTTATTTACAACCAAATGATGGGTTCTCAGTTTTGGGGGAATAACGAGTTTCGTTTTTTTGATATTAGAAGTTTACAAACAGCGGCGGCGGGGGTGAAAAAACGCGATAATATTGGCGGACAGAAGCACGTTTGGTTGATCGGCGACCGCAGTCGCGGTTATGATGCGTATACCAATTGGAAGGATTATAACGGCAGGGTGTATTATGATAACCGGGATGTACCGAGCAATCAGCCTGTGGAAAGCGATTATTGTTTTGTTCATTTTTCACTTTTGTCGGAGCCTCTAGAAAAAGAGGTTTATGTATACGGAGAGATGAGCGATTGGCGCATTTTGGAATCGCACAAGATGTATTATAATGCTGAAAACAAACAATATGAGGCCGTGATTCCACTCAAACAAGGCTTTTATAACTACATGTACGGCGTGAGGGAAGCTTCCACCGATAATAATTTAAATTTTATTCCGTTTGAAGGTTCGCACTCGGTAAGTGAAAACAATTATATGGTTCTGATTTACCATAGAAATCCAGTTTTGCCCTACGATGAATTAATTGGCTACGGCCTTAATAATTCACAACCTAATAGGTGATATTAAGGTTTAAGTAGATAAATACGCATTCCATTATAAGTGCCACCTTTGGCGAATGACTGCATCAATTTTGGTGTAGCCCATTTTTCGGGTAGACTTTCGTAAACGGCTATTAAGGAATCTTGCGGGCGGATATCGTGGGTGAGCAGTATTACTTGATCGTAATTGTTCCAATTGAAATGCTGAGGATAGAAATCAATGCCATAATCGAAGCGTTGGTGGTTTCGGCCT
>JALRKL010000104.1 GCA_023268875.1 Bacteroidia bacterium | reverse complement strand
GATTCTTGGGCATTTAATAGTAAAAATGAGGTGGCCATTTGGAATGTAATTATGGAGAAAGGTGCGCATATTACTTTGCCTAAAGCCTCGGTAGGGGTGAATAGGATGTTGTATTTTTACGAGGGCGATAATATTAGCATTGAAGGTATATCGGTCGCTTCATATAAGTCGGTTCGATTACGGGCCGAACGCGATATAGAGGTGTTCGCGACGTCTGAGAATTGCAAATTTTTAATTTTACAGGGAAGGCCTATTGGCGAACCCGTTATGCAGTATGGTCCGTTTGTAATGAACACCAAGCAAGAAATTCAGCAGGCATTTGAAGATTATCACAGAACCCAATATGGAGGGTGGCCTTGGCCTCGTTACGATCAAGTGCACGAAAGGAGCAAGGGTCGATTCGCAAAGTTTGCGGATGGCAGGGTGGAAAGGCCAGTATAAACTTATTGGTCTAAATCTAAGCCAATCTCCTTTAATCGTCGATAATCTCTTCGAAATATGAAGTTGAATTCTTCTACTTTTCGTTCGATATTTTTCTTTAAAAATTGGTGGGTGTAACGCACGGTAAACGTATGACCGCCAATACCGCTATTTGCGCTGTTCAATTTGAAGCCATAACCATAACCTATATGGAATGATCCGATCAGCGTAAGACCTAACTCAGGTCTAAGTATGAGGTTCAAACCTTGCTCTCGTTGGTTAATAGCGTTAATTTATAGCCAAGTATAATTTTCACTATTGAAGGCTCAAAATACATTCCCTAAATTAAAAGGAGTTGTATTTTATTTTAGTAGCCCCGACGAGAATCGAACTCATATCAAATGTTTAGGAAACATCTATTCTATCCATTGAACTACGGGGCCAAGGGTTCACAAAAATAATAAGACTTTCACGCTTTCAACGCATACAAACTAAAAAGAAATTCCCAAGCTGAACTTCAAGGATTCTGAGAAACGATATACTTTACTCAAATAGGGATTCCAGGGATCTTGTATAACGTAGAAAGCCATTTGTTGGGTTTGGTAGCCCATGTCAAAGGATATTTTAGAGGTGCCCACAGGAAATTCCAAGCCAATTCTAGGATCTACAATGAACCCAGAATTATCTAATCCATTACTCACGTTCACCGAATATCCCCCAGATAAACGCAGGTAGGGAGACATGGATTGATTAAAAAATTTATAGCGGTAATCTATCAAAATAGGAACCATGGTCATCTCCGTATTTTCATTGCTAAAGTATCGCAATCCCGTTCCAAAACCTGCAAAATGATGCGCGTTTAAGTTCTTGCCAAACACAAAATTGAAACAAAATACATCCAATCCATACTTTCCGCTAGCCAACCCATAGCCTAAAGATAAACTCGACTCGTAATTAGGGGTGGTATTGATTCTATTCTGATTGTTAGTGGCTACATTCCTAGATACCTCGACATCGCTTAATTGAAGGTTTCGTTTTACTCTTTCAATATCCGATATTTTACAAACGAACACACTCTTGTCGGCAGTCTCGATGGTTATACTTTCGTTCGGCACCCATTCAACTATTGTACCCTTAATTATGGAGCCATTTTTCAGGTACACCACCTCTTTGTGGGTAGCGTTTTGACCAAAAACACCGCCCATTGCTGAAAACAGGAGCATCACACACAACAATCGAAACTTCATGGGAACGAAAGTAAAACAAAGAAACCAATTACTGTGCAAAGGGATTGCTCCATTTTGCATCTGTATAAACGGAATTCCCAGTCAAGGTTTCTAAAAAGGCAATAATTTGCTGCCTTTCTGCAGGCGTTACATTTAATCGTTGCGGAAATCCTCGAGGCGTTAACCTTGGATCAATCTGATTATTTCCAGGCCGAACAATAATTCTGTTGTAATGTCCAATTAGCGTTTCTAAGCTATTGATTGAACCTGTATGCATCATGGGTCCGTTTAAATCTCCATTGAGGTTTACTAAATCGCGTAACGTAGGGCTTCGGGTATTGTTTAAATCTAAAATTGCCGGATTATCTATGGTCCTTACAAAGCCATTATTACGCGTATTTGGATCAATATCAAACTCAGGAGCACGATGGCATCCCCCACAACCTAAACCTCCAGCAATTCTGATTCCTGAATCTCCGAAAACGGGAGGAGCCGAAAATAATTGTAAACCGGCATTTTCATCTGCTGAGAAATTTGGCAGAGGAGCATTGTTTTGATTATTTCCTAGTTGCTTACGGCCTTCGTCAAATTTGGAATCAAACGATTGTATGCTTCGGATAAAAGCGCCTAAGCAATCTTGTAAATCTTGTTCGTTTAAGGTTTTATCGCCTTTATTTTGATTATAAGCCCAAGCGCTCAATTCTTGGTAGTAGTCAATTGCATTCAGCTTGGTTAAAAGGTCATCAATATTGGGGTCGCCATTTAAACCTGAATATCCCATTTCGGCATGATCTTGAATGGGTTGTGTGGTTTGTGCTTCTAATGATGCGGCCCTTTCGTTCCAAAAGAATTTAGTTTCACGAGCAAAACGCGCATTAATCAAACGCATGGAGTGCCTTCCTGTTAGTCCATTAACTCCTTTGCTTTGTATCGCAGTGTCACTAAAGGCAAATTGTTGTTGGTGGCAGGATGCACAAGCAATACTGCCATTCGTGCTCAGTGCTTTGTCGTAAAATAAAACCCTACCAAGTGTAGCCTTTTTGTCGTCGATAACTCCGCCATTATCGGCTATTATGTAACTTGGGATATTCTGGCTAGCGTAGTTTTCGGGATTATTTATATTGATCGCCTCTCCAAAAGTTCGTTTTATTGCTTCGTCGCTGTATGTGGTATTATTTGTATCGTCTGAATTTTTCGTACAGTGATATCCATTGAGTAATCCAATGCATATTAGTAAGGAAAACATTAATTTTTTGAGGTATTTAGTAATCATGTCTATGAGTTAAGACGACGAATCTCGTAAAATGTTATGATTATTGAAAAAAAAAGCATGTTTATATTTTTAGACGCCTTATTTGTGGCTACTATAAATTGGGTAATTTTGAATCCTGTTTCATGCCCAAATCGCCATTTAAAAACTCGATATTAGTTATTATCTCTATCGTATTCGGCATTTTATTGCTTTGGCCCGTCTTGCATAATTTAAGCAGCGAAAATGATTTTGATTTATTCGTAATGGCGGCTCAAAGATGGAAGTTGGGCGAACCTGTTTATGAAAATGCCATTATTCATGGAAGATACTATTATTATTCACCTCTCTTTTTAACCCTTTTACAGCCTTTTTTGTGGCTGAATGATATACAAACAGAAGCCAATTCTATTTTTGGTAATTATCGATTGTCCTTTATTACCGCCAAAGCCGCTTGGTCTGTTTTTAATCTATACATTATTATTTACTTCATAAAGGAATTACAAAAGCGATTTCATTTTGGTTCTCAAAGCACGCAAAATGCGTTTTGGGCAATGTTGTTATTTTTCGGATATCGGTGGATTTTTCTAAACTTATGGCACAGCCAACTCACTTTATTTATGATCTGGGCCATTTATCATTCCGCTGTGCCTAAGCGCGAAAATATCTACGCGCAATGGTGGTCATTGATTTCTGGAATGAACATAAAAATAGTACCAGGAATATGGTTGGTTAAAATGGGCATTGATCGAAAGTGGGAAGAAATAGCTTGGGTTATAGCTGGTTTTATTTTGTTGCTTTTTGTTCCTGTTTTTTTTCATTCTTATTCGTATGTAATTCAGGAAACAATAGAATGGTTGGGTCGTATTAACCCTTTGAAATCGCAACATGTAATGACCTTGGGAGAAGGAGGATTTATTGATATAGGATCCTTAATTGTTAAGTATTTTACATCGGTTCAGCTGGAGCATGAGCCCTCGGTTGCTTTATCGAATTGGGGAGTTAAAGGCGTTTTTTGGGCTTCCCAAGTGATGCGTTTATTGATTCTCGGGGGAATTTTATTCCTTTGGTATAAGATACGTAATTCGAGGGTATATGAGCCTAATTTTTTGGTTTTTACGCTTTTCTCTATGGCGATACCGCTAATTTTTCCGCATCAGCGTGATTACTCGTTGGCCTTTTTGTTGCCGTCTTTGATTTACCTTTTATATGCTTATAACGAGGGATTGTATTGGATGGGAGCGGTTTTATCGGCGCTAACATTTGTAAGTTTATTATTGATGGGCAATGTGATGTTTTTTGAGATATTTTCTTATGAATTGCGGGTGTGGATTATCGGAGTTCGCTTACAAGGCTTGGGTGCCCTGTTGTTTTATATTTGTTTCGGTGTTTTTGTGTGGATAGAGATTCAACTCCAGAAAAATTAGTTTTCAACAAAACTGTTGGCTTAAGAGATACTTGGGCAAAAATTTCGGAATCTTAAAAAGATACTTGTCATTCTGAACTTGTTTCAGAATCTGAATTT
>JALRKL010000043.1 GCA_023268875.1 Bacteroidia bacterium | reverse complement strand
TAATTTCACCAAGAAGTTTCCCCTGTTGAGTGTGAGTATCAGCGAAATGACCACCCAAAACATCGTAAATGCCATAAAAAATCGTGAAATTGACATGGGATTGTTGGCTTTGCCTATTGAGGATCCCGATTTGAGAGAGTTGCCCATTTATAACGAAGGTTTTGTGTTATACGACTGCACCGGTGTTTCACGGGGGAAAAGGGTGAACGCCTCAGACATTGATCCTCAACGTTTTTGGCTCATGGAAGAGGGCCATTGTTTGAGTCATCAAGTCATCCAAATTTGCAATATTGACACCAAGAAAGACCGTAAAAATTTTCATTTTAGGGCAGGTTCTATTGACAGTTTGATTCGTTTTGTAAGACAAAACAAAGGCATGACCTTATTGCCGGAATTATCCGTTATAGACATGTCCTTATCGACGGAGGAACGGCTTTATCCATTTCATGCTCCCAAACCCGTGCGATCCGTCGGATTGGTATACCATAAGCATTTTGTGAAGAAAGCGGTTTTGGAAAATATTTTCAAAGCCATACAGGTCGATATTCGGCCAAGATTGCAGAACGCCTCTGATGTTATTTTAGTAAATCCGATTTGATTTTATGGGATGATTTAGAGGAGTTAAAGTGCTACGCGAGATAAGATACTTTTTCGACAGAGTAAACTTGTTTCTTCGCAAATAAGGTTGATACATGTAACTTTTGGCACCTATTAATTCCTAAATTCCCTGCATCTTTGTAGTTCTTAAACGGAGTTGGTATGTGGGAATCCATTAATTGGAAAGAAAATTCAAAAGGCATCGTATTCGCGGCATTAATTGGCGGGGCTTCTATACTTATTGCGCAATTTTCGCCATCGTTTTTGAACAGTGTGATGTGGGCCTTATTTATAGGTGTAGCCCTTCGGAATTTGGTGAATATTCCTCAAGATTGGGAATCGGGAATTGCATTTGCTTCGGCCAAAATGCTCGAACTTTCGATAGTATTTCTCGCTTTTGGGATTGATTATGGTCAAATTTATGAGCTTGGACTCGGCGGTTTTGTGGCAATTTCAGTTACTGTTTTGGTGGTGCTTGTTGCTACTTTTTTCATGTCGAAGAAATTTAATTGTCCGACCAATACCGGACTTTTAGTTGGGTTTGGAACCGCTATATGCGGTTCATCGGCTATTGCGGCATTGGCGCCATCACTTAAAAATGGAGAAAAAGAAGACGTGGCTATTGCAATGGCCGTGGTGAATTTAATTGGCACGTTAGTCATGTTGGTAATGCCTTTTATATTGCTGAAATTGATGTGGACCGATGCCGAAATGGGATTTTTGGTGGGGGCATCGCTGCATTCGGTAGGAAATGTGGCGGGCGCCGGTTTTGCTTTGGGGAAAGAGGCCGGTGACATTGCCATAACGGTTAAACTGGCACGGGTGGCTTTATTGACTCCGGGATTATTCTTGATGAATTATTTAGGCAATCGGCATTCCAACCTGGGAGAAAAAACAAAATTTCAATTGCCTTGGTATCTAATCGGGTTTTTGCTGATATCGCTCTTGCAATCATTTGTTGCGATTCCGCAGGAAATTTCAAAATCGGCTACCTTTATGGGTAATGTCATTCTCACTATCGCGATGGCGGGAATTGGACTAAAGGTAATCTTTAAAAAGCTTTTGCAGGCGGGTAAGCGTGGGTTGCGTTTTGGAATAGTGATATTTATAATACAAGTGGTATTACTCATAGGCCTATTACAGTTAGTGTAGGAGATTACAGAACCTTTGAACCCACGGCTAAAACCTTTGGTCAACTAGTTGCGCTACTGTATACGTAGTTCTCACCGAGGGATAACCCGAAGTGCACTACCTGAAGAAATACTTGTTTTAAATCAGTTTAATCGTTGGCTTAATACTTTGGCGGTGCCATTGTGAAGCGGTTTCCCCATATAATTTCCAACCCATTGAATGCCGGAAACGGCATTTGTTAGAAAAATCTCCGATGCGGCCATCAATTCTATTTCAGCGATGGGTCGTTCCGACACCTGATAGCCATAGGCTTGTGCCGATTCTATTACCACTCTACGCATGACGCCATCGATACAATGTTCTGATAGGGGAGGCGTATGTATAAAATCACCGCTAACGCAAAAAATATTACTTGAAACGGTCTCACAAACGCGACCTGCCTGATTGAAAATGACAGAATCGTTCCAACCCTGCTCTTGGGCGTGCAGGCCTGCCATTACATAAATCAACGAAGATTGGGTTTTGAGTAAACTCAGATAATTCTCATTTTTAACCAACTCATGGTAATTGCCTAGAATTAAACCCTCGGAATTCAAAGGATAGCCCTCGTTCTCCATTTGTTTGATTTCTATAAAGAAACCCAAACGGCTGTTATTAGGCGTGTAATATCCATCCGCTTCGCGGTAAAAAGAAAGCCGGATGCGAGCTTGCGCCCATTGCAAATCTTTTATGTACTCTTCGATGAGCTGAAATATTTCATCGGTAGAGATATCAGAAACAGGCATTTTTAGCAGCATCAACGACCGCCTGATGCGTTCGGTATGATGATGGGCGTGACGGATACTTCCCCCGAAAAATTTCATACTTTCGAAAAACCCATCGCCATATTTATGTATACGCGACCGAAAATCGAACTGAGGTGCTTTTTTGGCAGGGTTATGCCATTCCCCATTATGATATACGCGGGTTTCAAGAATCATTTTCTACGGTATTCAAAGGTCATTGGACCTTCCGAAATGCAAAGAGAATCGCGGTCAATATATTCAATCTGAAAGGTTCTTGTTTGTTGGTAATTGACTCCATCTTCGGCTTGATACATGAAAACAAAAGCGCATTTATTGTCCTGTTCAATGAGGCTAAAGGCGCCTTGTGAATGTTTTTTCAAGGCTTCGATATCATAACGGAAGCGTAGTGTGTTTTCCAATACCAGAGTGTCGGAGGGAGCCATTTCAGCGACTTCCACGCCGTTTTTAAAAATATGGGTGTATTGCCATGTCCCTGTGATAGAGTTATATTTCGGACAATTTGTAGAAACAGTTTCTACCGCCGGCGCACCATAGGGTTCAACCGGAACCGCTTCTTCTATGGCATACTCAGAGTCTGCCGATTGGGCATCTAAATTGTTCATTTCATACAGTCGTTCTTCCCGAACTTGACGCATATCTTGAACGGTATGAACAGCCGCACTTGCAGGAAGTCCGATTAAGGCAAGTGTTACGGGGTTTAGTCCGGTTCTCCAGGTACTAATACCGAAAACAACCAAAATTAGCCCTATAGATCCCATTAGCCCAGTCATATATAATTATTTTCTTTTGGCGATTTCATCGCGAATTCGCGCAGCTCTTACATAATCCTCTATTGAGATGGCTTCTTGCAACAAGTTTTCTAAAGTTTCCAAATCAAATTCCGCGAATGGAGCAGACTCTTCTGGGATATGGGTTTGCGGCTGAAATCCTTCTTCAGTTCCGCGACCTGGTTTCAAAAGATCTTCTTCCTCGTCTTCTTCGGTATATCCTGCTTCATCAATAATGTCTTGTAAAACGAATATGGGGGCCTTGAATTTCATCGCCATGGCAATTGCATCTGAAGTTCTTGAGTCGATACCCATTTCTCCTAATTCACTTTTAAAATAGATGGTTGAATAGTATATCCCTTCCGACAGTCTTTCAACGCATACTTCTTTGATGCTGATGTTGAATTTTTGTAGGGTTGTCAGGAATAAATCATGGGTTAAAGGTCTAGACGACTCGAGTCCTTCAAGTTCCATTGCAATAGACTGTGCCTCTACCGCACCGATTAAAACGGGAAGTTGAATTTTGGAGGCAGGATTGTGTAAAACAACCGTATAGGCCCCATGGGAATGAGCCGGAAGTATGTTTTTTATAAAAACTTCAACCCTGCGCGACATATTAATTTTTAAGAGCTTGGATTAGTTGGGGAACAATTTCGAAAGCATCCCCTACGATTCCATAATCGGCCGCTTTAAAGAAGGGCGCCTCTGGATCTTTATTAATGGCCACTATAGTTTTGCTAGAACTTACACCGGCCAAATGCTGGATAGCCCCAGAGATACCAATAGCCACATATAAATTGGGTTTTATGGTGATACCGGTTTGTCCAACGTGTTCCGCATGAGGCCTCCAGCCCATATCGCTTACGGGTTTAGAACAAGCAGTAGCAGCTCCCATTAAATCGGCTAATTCCTCTACCATATTCCAGTTTTCAGGACCTTTCATACCTCTACCCGCAGAAACTACTATTTCTGCTTCGGTTAACGGTACTTTGCCTACTACCTTATCGGATTTGTCGATGGAAATTTTTGACGCCTCAGCCGTTACCGAAAGGGTTTCTGGAGTGATATCGTTTCCGGATGAATCAATATCAAACGTATTTGGGGTAATGGCCAATAATTTGATATTTTTGGTTAAATCGGTATATGCGAATGCTTTTCCTGAAAACACCCCGCGCTTTACCTTGAAGCCGGCACTTGTATCGGGCATTGAAATCACGTTGGTAGCCAAAGATGCATCCAGTGTAACGGCCAATCGGGGAGCCAGAGATTTTCCAGTATACGTATTCGAAATAACCACTATTTGAGCCTCTAATTGCTTGCAGGCTTCTGCCACTAACTGTGCAGTATTATCACTAGTAAAAGCGGTGTTTTGGCCTAAGCTTATCACACGGTCGGCTCCGTATTTTCCTAGGGTCGCTGTATCGCTAAGAGTATCTAAACTCAGCGCGATACAAGAAAGTCCGAAGTTTTGAGCTACTTTTTTTCCGTAGGAAATAGCTTCCAAAGAAGATTTCTTGTACTGTTGATTGTCGATTTCGGTAAAAACGATTACTGACATATTAGATTACTTTTAATTCGTTACGTAAAATATTAATTAACTCCTGTGAGTTGCTTGGATCGATTAATTTTACACCGCTTTTAGGGGCAGGAGATTCGTAGGCAACATATTGAGAGGCTTGAGTGGTTTCTTTTGCCGCAATAACTTGTAATGGCTTGGTGCGTGCGGCCATAATTCCTCTCATATTAGGGATACGGGGCTCACAAAGGTCTTTTTGGGCAGACGCCACAACCGGAGCTTTACAACTTAGCATTTCGCGACCTCCATCAATATCACGTGTGAAACTAAATGTTCCATCGGAGTAATTAATTTCAGTAACTACATTTACAGAAGGTATATTTAACAAGGCACCCAACAAACCACAAACGGCTCCGCCATTGTAGTCGATGCTTTCTCTTCCGGTTAAAATAAGATCATAGCCTTGGGCAATTTCTGCGATTTGTTCGGCCACAAATTGAGCATCATGTGCAAGCGCATCAATTCGTATGGCTTCATTAACACCCATGCTCAAAGCTTTGCGAATACTCGCCTCGTTTTCGGCAGGTCCCACATGAACAACGGTCACGGAACCACTATTTGCTTCCGCTAATTCCAACCCGCGTGTAATGGCGAGTTCGTCATAAGGGTTGATAATGAATTGTACCCCATCCTTATTGAATTGGGTATTGTTATCTGTAAATGCGATTTTGGTGGTAGTGTCTGGAACAACACTCATGCAAACTAATACTTTCATTGCGTTCCTACGATTTAAGCGCAAAACTACAAAAAATAAGCGCAATTTTTGTTATGGATTTAGGCGGGATTCGTAGATTCGTGCGGTGAGTCAATATCATTTTATCGCTATTGGTGGAGCTGTAATGCACAATTTGGCCCTGGAATTACACGCTTTAGGACATCAAGTGACAGGCAGTGATGACGAGATCTTCGACCCTGCGGCTTCGCGCTTAAGGTCGGTAGGATTAATGCCCGAGGCTTTTGGTTGGTTTCCCGAAAAAATAACCCCTAAAACTGATGCCATAATTTTAGGCATGCACGCGAAACCTGACAATCCGGAGTTGCAAAAAGCGCAAAAATTAGGATTGCCCATTTTTTCATTTCCCGCATATATATATGAGCATGCACAAGATAAAACACGGGTCGTTCTGGCGGGAAGTCACGGTAAAACAACCAGCTATTAGGGCTTTGGTAGTTGAGTTGCGCGCTGGCCTTTTCGATGGGCTCTTCGCTGCTTGCGGCATGG
>JALRKL010000012.1 GCA_023268875.1 Bacteroidia bacterium | reverse complement strand
ATTGCTCGCTGCAATGAAATCGGCAACAGGAACAGCCGTCGGTTTAACAATCGTCACGCTTTTGGTAGTAGAGTCTGCGATACCGCAATAGTCTACCTTCATGAAAATATTGTATGTGCCGGCCGCATCCCACTTCGCTTCACCCACTGTAGTGTTATCGGATCTGATAGCATCTGCCTTATCAAAAGACCAAGAATAAGTAGCAGCTAAATTAGGGTTCTTCGCAGGGAATTTATGGAAGGTTTCTTGCCAAGTATTAGTAGTAGGAACAACAAAATCCGCCACTGGAGCAGGACCAAGTTTATAGTTAACCGCAAAGTCTATTACGTTACCATAATTATTAACGTTTCCGCAACCATTGTTTGTATTTGGTGCGGTACCCAAATAACTCGCCCCACGTACACGCAAGAATGATGTACCCGCTTTTTGGTAACAGGGAACCTTAACTTTGAACGATTGCATGGTGGTACCTACAGACGCGGTTTGGGGATTAACCACACACTCATCTCTCTCAAGAGAATTGTTCAAACTCACATCCATCCAAACTCCGACACGGGTGTCGTAACCCGCGATGGTAGTCCATGAAGTTCCAGTAATTTCGATAGTGATTTCATCACCTGCTACCAAATCAAATGCATTACCCGCATTTTGCACACCGAGATAGGTTCCCGCTGCTGTTCGCGCAGAGCAACCTAATCCGCTGTATGAGGCCAGAATAGTTCCGGCACTATTTTTTATGGTAACATCGGTGACATCACCTCCATAATTAAAACGCCCCCCACATCCGTAGGCGTTTGTACCCGTGCAAGGGGTTTGTGCTTCTAGTTGGCTCGTCTGGAATAATCCCCAGACCATAGCACCAAAAATCAGCACCTTTTTAAACATTGTAGTTGTTGATTTCATAAATATACTTTTAGTTTTTAGTTATTCTCGAAACGCAAGAAACAAAAAACCTTTCATAATTCCCGAAAAAACTAAGAATTTTTTACATTGGAATTATTCTCGAAAGCATAAAAATCAATCATTTAGATGATGACACTCATAATTATTTACATTATTGTGACAAATAGAACTGCCATGAATTATGACTCTTTACGACTTCTCGACAAACGCTTTGTAGTCCTCGATAGCCTCGTAAATACCTTTAGCTATCGTATTCTTACCCTCATCTGATGCTAGGAATTTTCGATCCTCTGGATTGGTAATAAAGCCCGTTTCTATCAATATAGAGGGCATTGAAGTTTTCCATAATACTAAAAATCCTGCTTGTTTTACCCCTCTACTTCGAATTTGAGATATCTTTCCGGTTTTGGCCTCTACATATGAAGAAAGACGCAAACTTTGATTCATATAAGCGTTTTGGACCAACGAGAATATGATATGACTTTCAGGGGAGTTTGGGTCAAATCCACCATAGCGGTCGTTTTCTTTATAATCGGCCTCATAAGTTATAACCGCGTTTTCACGCTTTGCAACGTCTAAATTTCCCTCATTCACATGAAGTCCCATGAAATAGGTCTCGCTTCCATGAGCCTTTGGATTGTTATTTGCATTACAGTGAATACTTATAAACAGATCTGCCTCGTTGCGATTGGCAAAATTCGGTCGTTCCCAAAGTTTGACCGACTTGTCTGTTTTACGCGTGTATAGCACTTTAACATCTGGCATCTTTTCCTCAATGAGTTTACCCAGTCGCAACGACAAATCTAATGTGATGTCTTTTTCCAAAAATTCTCGACTTCCTTTTATCCCTGGAGCTCCTGCATCTTCTCCTCCGTGTCCTGCATCGAGTACAATCGTCTGTATCTTATCTATTTTCCTTTGGGGAAATTTCGCCGACGGCATAAAACACATTAATATTGTAACGACAAATACGGTGATAGCAAAATTTCCAATTGGTTTTTGCGTTAACCCCCTAGGTAAAAATGAATATTTCTTGCGTTTTTCGTACATATTATAGATACTCATTAATTCTATCAAAATCCTTGCCGAAATTCGCACATTCATTTAAATAAATGTCTAACCGTCCTCTTTTATATATCATCATTGTATTGTGGATTGTGTTTTGTCCGGAATTATTCAGTCAGAATACAAGCGACAGTACTCGAGCCATAAAAGATTCGTCTAAAAATGTGGACAAAACAGACAGCACAAAAAAGAAAACGAGCAACTTCAATGAAATCGTAGAATTCGAGGCTCAAGATTCAATGGTCTTGTTGTTCGATAAAAAGTACGTTTTCATGTACAATAAGGCAAAAATAATTTCCCCTAAAACAAATCTTGAATCCTACGAAATTGGCATTGCCCTTGAAACTAAGGAACTGTTTGCTAAAGGCTATATTGACTCAAACAACAATTACAATGAAAAACCAGTTTTACTGGATGAAGGCGAAAGTTACACGGCAGATAGCATGCATTACAACAGCCGAACTGGCAAAGGACG
>JALRKL010000187.1 GCA_023268875.1 Bacteroidia bacterium | reverse complement strand
GCTTCACGTTGCGCCTTTCTGTATTCCTCTGATGCCTCTTTGGCATAGCCTCCCTCCGATCCCACTTCAACGCCTTTAACCTCAATGAACTTTCCTCCCAAACTCTCTACCTGCTCCTTGGTTTCTGGACGAACATCCGTAGCCTCAACTACAGCCCCTAATCGTTTGGCCGTTGCAATGGCTTGCAAACCCGCCACACCAACCCCGAATATCAATACTTTCGCCGGCGTAACCGTTCCTGCGGCCGTCATCAACAAGGGAAAAATTCTATCTAAATGATATGCGCCTTCAATAACCGCACGGTAACCCGCCAAATTGGCTTGCGAACTTAATATATCCATGCTTTGTGCCCTTGAAATACGAGGAATAGCATCTAAGGATAATACCGTGGTTTCTTTTTCGTTGAACGCGGCGATCAATTCCGCATTATTACGGTGATATATGGAGGATATCCATATTTTTTTCGAGGGAAGTTCTCCTAATGTATCTGTATCGGGAACATTCACTTGAACCATCACGTCGGCTTGCATCACTTCCTTTCGGGAAACAACAGTGGCACCTGCGTCGGAATATACCGAATCCGAATAATGCGCGTTTTCACCGGCTTGGGTTTCAATACACACTTCAAAACCCATTTTTATCAAGTTTTGCACTACCCCGGGGGTAAGTGCCACTCGCGTTTCATTCGTGCGTTTTTCTTTTAAGACTCCTATTTTCACGGTAATTAATTTTATTGGGGGAATAAACGAAGGTATATATAATTTGGCTAATTCAAAGGCAAACGGGATTACATCTTAACGAAGTGAACCGCACCACCCATGAATTGAATTTGGTACAATCCAGAAGGAAGCTCCTTAATGGAATAATACCAATGATCGTCAGATACTTTAACTTTGGAAATTTCATACTCCATTCCCATATCGTTATAAACCTTTAAACTTGATGGCCAATTAATGGCAATAAGGGTTGGACAGGTAAAACGTATATTAAGCTGGTCGTTAGACGGCACCGGAAAAACGGTAAGGCAACCCGATTCCGATTTTTCTACTTTATGTTTGAATGCACCCCAATCAATCTGAATTAAATCTGAATAGGTTGTATCGCGAGACATCCCTGGACCCATTTGTGCGGTCAACGTAACGCTGTAACTTCCTGCTTCTGTAAATTGCACTTTGGGATTTTCAGAATTGGAATTGGTTCCAGAGGTAAATACTATGCCTTTATTGGGATTAAAACTCCAAGTGTATGAACGGGCAAACGGACTGGTTTTATTAGTAAAGGTAAATACATCCGAACCCGCCAATCCAATATTCTTATCTACACCAAAATCTACTACTATATTACCTGGATTGCCATTTCCACCACCCTCTGGCAGCCCTCGAAAACTATCCCGAAATAATACTTCTGTTGGCGTAAATACACCCAATGGGGTTTGAGTACCTCTAATTTCTAATACGGGCACAACTTCTCCTTGAGCCAACCATTTGTAAATAATTTGTGGTCTTGGAATTCCCGTTTTTCCCAAAGGAGAAACTATGGTATCAACCTGATTAACCAGAGTTTTAACTCGAATAACATCGTTGTAGGTTTTATAGGGTGTTTTTAAAGACCCATAAGCATCAACAATATTTGTGCGTGTTCCCTGTTGTATGTAGGTAATTAATTGCTGACCGGGCACATCAAATTTAAAACGGAAGGTATTCACATCGCTGTCGTTATACTCTAAAGGAAACTGATATATTTCATCGTCATCGGTGTAATTGGCCGCTAATGGTATTCCGGTAATGGAATAGCCGAGTCCTTCGGCTTTGTATACACTGTTCGACGTAGTGTAAAAACTATGCACGTTTGTAAAGGTCAAAGGACCTCCTCCCAATGTATCGGCAATTTTCTCTCCGACTTGATTGAAAAAATAAAACGCATAAGGGGTTCTAAAAGAGGCTTTAAACTCACGCAGCTGGGTGCCTATTGGGGTAATTTTTGTAAAATCCCAAGATTTATTAGCTCCAGGCATCCTCCATCCAGATGGGAGATTTGAAGGCAGACTCGTGGAAAGTCGGGCCGTATCACCTGCCTTTGGCATGTGTTTGCTTTGAATGGTAATTTGACCGTTAGTTGCAGAAAATGCAAGTAATAAGCCAAAGAAAATCTGCATTTTACGCATAATAACAAATATATTAAAAAATTGTGTCTATTGTATTTCGCAATGCGTTAAAAAATCACGAATTTTGCAGTTCTATGGAAATCAGATGGAAAGCCAAGCCCCTACCCAACTCCGAAATAGTAGCAAAGCTTTCCGCAGAAATTAATGTTTCCGAAGCGATTGCTACAATTTTAGTACAACGAGGAATTGATACCTTCGACAAAGCAAAGGCATACTTTCGTCCCCAATTAAGCGATTTACACGATCCATTTCTGTTAAAGGATATGGAACTTGCCTACAATCGCATCAAAAAGGCCGTAAATCACAAAGAAAAAATGATGGTTTACGGAGATTACGATGTAGATGGAACCACTGCTGTGAGCATCGTATACTCTTATTTTGTAACCCTCAACCCCGATATTGAATACTACATTCCGGATCGATATAAAGAAGGATATGGAATTAGCAAAATGGGTATCGATTACGCCCATGAAAATGGTATCAGTTTAATCATTGCCCTAGATTGTGGAATTCGCTCAAATGAATTGGTAGATTACGCCAATGAATTGGGTATCGATTTTATCATTTGCGACCACCATCTACCGGGCGAAACACTTCCCAAGGCCCACGCAATTCTAAATCCAAAACGAAGAGATTGCTCCTATCCCTACAAAGAACTTAGCGGCGCGGGAATTGGATTTAAACTGGTACAGGCATATTCCAAGAAGGAAGGATTTCCAGAAGATAAGATCCTAGAATATATTGATCTTGTGGCCGTGAGTATTGCATCCGACATGGTCGATATGCAAGGTGAAAACCGTGTATTGGCTTACTTTGGACTCAAAAAACTGAACGAAAATCCATCTGCTGGATTGCAAGCTCTAATTGAAGTAGGTCCTAAAAAGAAAACCTATAGTA
>JALRKL010000110.1 GCA_023268875.1 Bacteroidia bacterium | reverse complement strand
TGATGGGTAAAGATTTCGACAATCCATTCGGTCATAAAACCCCAAAAGGAGAAATCAAACGCATGAGTGCCTTATTAGACGGAGCTGTATTTCCGGGCACCCAAGGCGGACCTTTAGAACACGTAATTGCCTCTAAGGCGGTAGCCTTTGGAGAAGCCCTTTCACCCGATTTTTTGGAATACTGTAAGCGCGTTGTTCTGAACGCCCAAGCCCTTTCAGGCGCTATGGTAGCACGCGGTTATTCTATCATTTCAGGCGGCACCAACAATCATTTAATGTTAATAGACTTGCGCAGTAAAAGTGCCACATTAACAGGAAAATTGGCCGAAGAAACCCTCGGAAAATGCCATATCACCATCAATAAAAATACCGTGCCTTTCGAAGAAAGAAGTCCTTTCGTTACCAGCGGCATCCGTTTGGGCACACCCGCCTTAACCACCCGTGGTTTCAACGAAAGCGATATGGTTCAAATTGCCGAATTTATAGATACGGCCCTCATGAACCATAACGACGACGCACAACTGCAAAAAATAGCTTCGCATATCCACGATTGGGCGGGCAACTATCCGCTTTTTGCGTAAAGATCATCACCCTATCATAGAGGGGAATTTGCTTTTAATTTCCCTCTATACATTATATTCGTCATGAGAAGCGAATTAAATGCATACTCTTTTTAAAGGTAATTTTCCTCTTGCGATAATTACAAAAATTTACTCCTCAATGTTTTGCGATTTTTCCAAAAATCCGCTATTTCCGCCCCAAATAACATCCATACAACGCCGATTACAAACAGCAACCAAACTACGGCTTCCAATATTTCTCTCTGGGGAAGCCCATTAACACGGTAAACGCCCAAGGCCAATACAAACCCATGGAACGCAGACATCGGTATCACTTTCCATTTTAAGTTCTGTATTTTAATGGTTTCAGATTGCCATACCCGCATCGCACAAGCCCCTGCAAAAAACCATTGCGTTATCAATGCGCTCACCGCTGCTCCCATAGCTCCATAAATGGGAATCAACCAAAAATTAATACCCATATTCAAGCCCATTGCCGCTAATGCTAGAAATGTTAACCATTTCATGCGACCTTCGGCCGTGATAAAAGTACCAAAAACATGTATACTGCTCATGGCCACAAACGCCCCCATCAAATAAATAAAAATATGATGCGACCGCACCGCTAACGCCGTTTCAGGTCCGCCCTCCCATTTGGCACCATATAACAGTTCCAAAATATCATCCCCAAAAATGAAGGCCGTAAACAATGCCACCAATCCCACCATCCAAACCAAACGGAACGACAACCACATAAAAACCGTATTGTCTTTGCCTTCTTTGATGTTTTTGGAGAAAATCGGCAATAACTGGGTACTCAAGAGTGTACTAAAAATAAGTCCCGCATCTAACAAACGGTAGCTCTGTGCATAAATACCCGCCTGAAAATAGCCACTATCTAAACCCACCAAACCCATAAGATCGGGCGATAGATTCCGGATCATCAAGGCATCTATACGGGTAAAAACACTCATGAATAGGGCCATGGCCACGAACCATATCACTTCACGCGTCCACCGGCCGAACGAAGGCACTTCTGTGATTTCCTCGGTTTGAGGTGTTCTCCGGCTTCCCTCGAAACGCAGAAAATACCAACCCAACAAAACGGCTACGGCATAACCCGCAGTTTGTGCCATTAAGAACACGACAATGCCTTTCAAGCCTATAAAGGTGTTGGACCCGAACAAAAACCAGGCGCTCAGCACAATGGCAATCAAGCGATCGGCCACACTCAAAAATCCATCGGAAATAAACAGCTGTCGGCCCTGAATTACCGCCCTCATGAGCAGCAAAACCGAGGCCAGTATTTGATTCAGCACAACAAAGGCCAAAATGCGCCAATCGAGCTGCTGCTGATAAGCAACGATACCCACCAAGGCTACATAAATGCCACCAAAAAAGAGGCGCAAACCGAGCACGCGGTTTCGGTGTACCAAACGGCCTGTTGAAGCCACTTCACGTGAAACATACGCGTTTAAACCCGCATCCAAAAGAACGGCAAATAGCAAACCAAGATTGAAATGCACAAAGTAACGGCCATACCATTCGTTACCCAACTGAACCTGAACGGTGCGTTCGATCCATAAAATCCACACCGGCTTTATGAGCCAGTTTAAGGCTTGTAGCCAGAGTAAATTTTTGACAAATGTGCGCGACACCTGCGTGCGAAGGTAGGAATTTTCGAGGTATCTTTGCCACGTGCACGATTTAGAACCCCACTACGCCTGGATTAACCAATATAGCGCTTGCGAAGATCCGCAATCGCCTTTTTACGGACGTGAATATTCTGAGTTCTATTTCGAACATACCGTTTATAATTATTTAATCCATCCTCAATGGGATCATTTTGGGTCGCATACCTTATATATTAAGGTTCTTTTTGCCGATTATCAAGATGGATTTGCCATAATTGAACTCCTTGGGGAGTGGAATGATGCGCTGTATAACGATATCATGCAACTCAAACGCGAGGTGCTCGAGGTATTGGTCGATGCGGGTATCCAACATTTTATACTTATTGGCGAGAATGTGATGAATTTTCACGCTTCGGATGACTCCTATTATGAAGAATGGTTTCAAGATGTAGAGGAGGGATGGATTGCTTTAATTAATTTCAGAGAACATGTGTTGCAAGAATTCCGTCAAAATGGTATCGATTACTACTTGAATTTTGGTGGGGACCTCGACGATTTCCCTTGGAGAAAACTCGGTCCGCGACAATTATTCCAGCATATATCGAATGTGTTGGCAAAACGACTTCACTGATTTCAACAAAACGACGCACCTTTTTAGTCCCAAATCCGTATTTTTGCTCCCAAATTATGAAAGAATTAGCATTTCGTGAAGCCCTTCGTGAAGCCATGCAAGAAGAAATGCGCGCAGACGAGCGCGTTTTTATTCTCGGTGAAGAAGTTGCTGAATATAATGGTGCCTATAAAGTAACCCAGGGTATGCTCGATGAGTTTGGTGCTAAACGCGTTATCGATACCCCTATTGCCGAATTAGGTTTTGCGGGTATTGCAGTAGGTGCGGCCATGAACGGATTAAGACCTATTTGTGAGTTCATGACCTTCAACTTCTCGTTGGTGGCCATCGACCAAGTAATTAATAGCGCAGCCAAAATCAATAGCATGTCCAACGGACAGTTTACGGCTCCTATGGTTTTCCGCGGTCCTACCGGAAGTGCCGGTCAACTCGGACAGCAGCATTCTCAGAACTTCGAAAACTGGTATGCCAACACCCCAGGCTTGAAAGTAGTGGTTCCTAGCAATCCTGCCGACGCTAAAGGACTTCTAAAAAGTGCCATCCGCGATGAGAATCCCGT
>JALRKL010000093.1 GCA_023268875.1 Bacteroidia bacterium | reverse complement strand
TAAAATTGAAACTATTGGAATTGAATCTAATACCAAATCATTAATTTCTTTGAAAATTTAGCCCTTATACCCAATACACCCGATGAAAGTGTGCCTGCGGGCAAAAATGCGGAAGACAACAAAGTTGAAGGTGTATATGGACAAATGCCGCAAATACCTAAGGGTAGCTTGCCCCATTGGGACCTGGCAAAGAAATTTAACTTGATTGATTTTGATTTGGGTGTAAAGATAACGGGTGCTGGTTTTCCGGTGTACAAAGGTAAAGGGGCTATTCTGCAAAGAGCCTTAATTCAGTTTTTTTTGAATGAGGCGGGGAAAGCTGGGTATACGGAAATACAACCTCCTTTGATGGTGAATGGAGATAGTGCCTTTGGTACGGGACAATTGCCCGACAAGGAAGGTCAAATGTATTATGTAACCGAAGATGATTTGTATTTAATTCCAACGGCGGAGGTTCCGATTACCAATATTTTCCGAAATGAAATTATTAAAAGCGATCAATTTCCAATTAAATACTGCGGATATACGCCCTGTTTTAGACGCGAAGCAGGCAGTTATGGCGCTCATGTTCGTGGATTGAATAGATTGCATCAGTTCGATAAGGTTGAGATTGTTCAGTTGGTTCACCCTGATAAAAGCTATGAAACACTGAATGATATGTCTAATTATGTTCAATCACTTTTGGAGAAATTGGGTTTACACTATCGTGTTTTACTTTTATGTGGTGGAGACATGGGTTTTACAAGTGCGAAAACCTACGATATGGAAGTATGGAGCCCGGCTCAAGAAATGTGGCTTGAATGTTCATCGGTGAGTAATTTTGAGACCTATCAGTCAAATCGCTTAGGGTGTCGCTATAAAGATGAAAACGGGAAGTCCCAATTCCCACACACCCTTAATGGAAGTGCATTAGCTTTGCCTCGAATTGTGGCGGCGTTATTAGAAACGTATCAAACAGCTGATGGAATTAAGGTTCCAGAAGTACTTCGTCCATACACAGGATTTGATTTTATATCATGAGTAGTTTTGATTGGAATAAAGATTATTCTTTAGAAGAGCTCCTTCAATCGGTTATTGCCGTTAAAGAGTTTCCCAATAATTTAGCCCGGATAATCAATACCCTAAAGCCAGAAGATTTTGATAAAACATATCGGGAAGGTTCTTGGAACATTCGACAAATTATTCATCATTTAGCGGATTCTCATATGAATGGGTATATCAGGACCCAACATATTATTAATCAAGATGCTTCGGAGATTCAACTATATAACCAAGATGCATGGGCAGGTGATTTAGGGAAGGAGTTTCATCACGAGGCAAGTTTTATGATTTTATTGGGCCTACATCAGCGTTGGAGTTTGTTATTGTTGGAATGCCTTAAAAAGTCCGAAGTTTATTTGGCTAAATCAATTTGGCACTCTGAAAAAGAGCGGCAAGTTTCATTAGCACAATCCATTGCCTTGTATGCTTGGCACGGAGAGCATCACTTGAATCAAATTATTGCGGCGAGTCAGCAATAAGTAGGTTTTTGAAACCATTGCTGATATCTTAATTCGGAAAACCGACCCACTTGGGTTAATTTTGTGGCAATGGCCTATTTTGAAAATATTCTACAAACCATTGGAAACACCCCTTTGGTGAAAATAAACCGCTTAACGAAAGATTTTCCTTGTACTGTTTTGGCTAAAATCGAAACTACGAACCCGGGAAATTCGATAAAAGATCGAATGGCCTTGAAAATGATTGAAGACGCTGAAGCAAGTGGGGCGTTGAAACCCGGAGGAGTTATTATAGAAGGAACAAGCGGTAATACGGGAATGGGATTAGCCATTGCTGCCGTTATCAAGGGTTACAGATGCATTTTTACTACCACAGATAAACAAAGTAAAGAAAAGGTTGATGCCTTAAAAGCTTTCGGTGCGGATGTTATTGTATGTCCAACTGATGTAGAACCAGAAGATCCAAGAAGTTATTACAGCGTCAGCAGCCGATTAGCAGCCGAGGTTCCCAATGCTTGGAAACCTAATCAATACGATAATTTAAGCAATTCAAAAGCGCATTACGAGCAGACTGGACCAGAGATCTGGGAGCAAACAGAAGGAAAAATCACTCATTTAGTGGTGGGAGTTGGAACGGGCGGTACGATTTCAGGGACTGCCAAGTTTTTGAAAGAAAAAAATCCCAATATTAAAATCTTAGGAATTGATACTTATGGCTCTATTTTTAAAAAATATAAGGATACGGGAGAGTTCGATAAAAGCGAAATATATCCATACATCACCGAGGGGATAGGAGAGGATTTTTTACCACAGAATGTGGCATTCGACCTAATTGATCATTTCGAGAAAGTAACAGACAAAGATGCGGCCGTAATGACTCGTATGATTCCCCGTGAGGAGGGAATTTTTGCTGGTAATAGCGCAGGATCAGCAATGGCTGGCCTTCGACAAATGAAGTCCATGTTCAAGCCAGGCGATCTTGTGGTGGTTATTTTCCATGATCATGGTACCCGATATTTGGGTAAAATGTTTAATGAGGAATGGATGCAAGACCGTGGATTTTTACCTAAAGAACCTACGAAAACAGCTTTGGATTTGATTCAAAATCACAAAGATCGACCCTTAGTAAGCGTGAATGATTCTGAAACATGTCAAGCGGTATTCGATAAAATGCAGAAATACGGCATTTCGCAAATTCCTGTTAAAAATGATCATGGTGATTTTATTGGTAGTGTGGAGGAAAACGTACTTTACCGTAAGTTGATGTCTCAAGGTTGCAGTTTGGATTCTTCCGTGAGTGAAGTAATGAGCGACCCTTATCCGGTTGTAGGATTTGCCGAAACCATCGAGAATATTAGCAAGCGCATAAACGAGAAAAACAGTGCGTGCTTGGTAATGGATATGGGTGGAAATTGGCATATTATCACCAAACAAGACATCATTCAAGCAATATCTTTGGATGTTTGATCTAATAAAAAATATTAAAAGTTATTTCAATAATAAAAACGTGGCAATCGTAATAAAAACTCCAGAACAGATTGAGGGAATTCGGAAAAGTGCACAACTCGCAGCCAAAACCTTAAAGTATATAGAACCATTCGTAAAACCAGGAGTAAAAACAAAAGAACTTGATGCTCTGATAGAAGCATTTGTTAGGGAAAATGGCGCCTTGCCTGCAACCAAGGGATACAGAGGATTTAAACATGCTTCGTGTATTTCTCCCAATGATGTAGTTTGTCATGGCGTGCCAAATGATACGGTTTTAAATGCAGGGGATATCGTGAATATTGATGTGACCACTATATTGAATGGTTACTTTGGAGATACATGTAAAATGTATTATGTGGGTGAGCCGAGTGATTATGCCAAAAAACTGGTTGAAACTACCAAAGAATGTCTCAAGTTGGGTATGCAAGAATGTAAACCCGGTGCGAATTTGGGAAATGTGGGAGCGGCTATTGCCGAACATGCACATAAAAATGGGTACAGTGTTGTCTTTGAGTTTTGTGGGCATGGAGTGGGTTTGAAGTTTCATGAAGAACCAGACGTGCAACACATCGCGGAAAGAGGTACAGGCCCAATATTAAAGCCAGGAATGGTTTTTACTATAGAGCCGATGATTAATGCGGGAAAGGCCAGATGTAAAATAGACAGAAAAGACGGATGGACCGCTAGAACCATTGATTCTCGACTAAGTGCACAGTTCGAACACACGGTTTTGATAACCGAAAATGGATACGAGGCCTTAACAGACGTTTACGGAGATTTTTAAAATGAAATTAACGACCATTCATACTGGAAATTTCAAGTTAGATGGAGGCGCTATGTTTGGCGTGGTGCCCAAACAGTTGTGGCAAAAATTGAATCCCGCTGATGAGAACAACCTATGCAATTGGGCCATGAGGTGTTTATTGGTTCAAACTGAAGGTAGAAACATATTAATTGATACGGGAATTGGTAATAAACAGAGTGAAAAATTTTATTCTCATTATTATCTGAACGGAGAAAATTCATTGATGAAATCTCTATCAAAAGAAGGATTGCGCTATGAGGATATTACAGATGTATTGCTAACACACCTTCATTTTGACCACTGTGGTGGCGCTATTAATCGTGTAAATGAAGAATTGGTACTCGCTTTCCCTAATGCGAAATATTATGTAAATGAAACACAATGGAATTCGGCTATGAATCCCAATCCCCGTGAAAAAGCGTCATTCTTGAAAGAGAACTTTGAGCTACTATTTGATAGCGGGAAGCTTTTGTTCTTACAACAAGGTGATATTGTTGCAAACTGCATTGAAACGCATATTTTCTACGGTCATACAAATGGTATGATTGCGCCGTTAATTAACCTTCCCAATGGAGAAAAAGTATTTTATGGGGCCGATCTATTTCCGTCGAGCGCACATTTAAAGCCCCATTTTGTTATGTCATATGACGTGGAGCCACTAAAAACAATGCAGGAGCGAGAAACAATTAATAAACGCGCAGCTCAGGAAGGCTGGTGGTATTTTTACGAGCACGATTTACAGGTTGAAGTTTCCCAAGTGGCCTTCAATGAAAAGGGTCAAGCCGAAGCAATTAATAGCGGCTTTCTATCGGAAATATTTGCTTAAATCCATTTCCTCACCCGTAGCGGTTTGGTAAATGTTTTGAATGCTTTGAATGGATTGTCCTTGTTCCTCCTGATTTTTGGCTTGCTTTAAAATAGCGGCTTTATACCAAAGTTGCGTGTTAGCATTGTCTTTTAAACCTTGATAGCATTGCGCTCCGATAGAGTATATGCGCTCATCGAAAGGATTAAAGGGAATTGCCTTAGATACCGTTGCGATAGCCGAATAATAATCTTTGGAGTATAGTTGAGCCTGGCCTTTCATGATATATCCATCAGGATCTTTGGGTCTAGAGTTGATGTACGAATCCATAGTAGCAATGGCTTCTTTCGTTCGATTATTTCTCATGTGGATTTGATAGGTAAGAAATAAAGTTCGGCTGTTTTCTTTGAAAACATAATTGCTTTTTTCAGCATAATAAAGGGCGCTATCATCCATCCGTTTGTTGGCGTATGCATTGGCAATGTAGAAGTAAACCTCAGAGGATATGCTATCGATACTACAATACGATTTGAGCAGTCCAATGCAACTGTCGTTATTGTTTTCTTTTAAAAGGGCTTGGATACCCTTATAATCGTTTAAACTTGGACGTTTAACTACGCAGCCAACGGCTTTACCGTCAATTTCAGGAGCAAAAACGGTACCGGTGGGCGGATAATAACCATTTTGTAAGCGATGCTGATCCATATAGGCATTATAAAATACCGCATAGTCCCATGATTTTTCGCTTCTGTCGTCATAGCGCGTAAATCCAACTTTGGCATTTGGATGATTTCTAAGATAATATTTCACCTGGTCCATTCCATAAGAAACAATCTTGAATTCTTTATCGGGATTCTTCGATAGAACTTGTTCTGATAAGTAATCTGAACTTGGTTTTAAACTCGCGAGGTAATAGTCCAATTCGTAATTGCCGTATGCGCCTTCAATACCGCCTATCGTTTCGTTGAAATACATGTAACTTAGGTTTTGATTTTTTAGAACAAAACTTACAGGGAATAATGCCGGTAGTAGGGCTATTACAGGTCCAGTAATATTAGATTTAGGCAACCAATTCGATAGTTTATAATACCCCAAGGTACCCAAAAGTACAAAGCCAGGCAAAGTAAACAGTATATGCCTTAGACCACCATAAACCGAACTTCCTTGATAGAAAATGTAAAAAATGGGGAATACTGCAGCAAAAAAGAGTAAAAATTCCTCGGTGGTGTAAGATTTTCTCTTAACGATGGAGATCGGGAAGTATAAAACTAATCCCAAGAGAATTCCAATTGGTAGAGTAATTAAAATATACTTTGATAAATAGTATGAAGGAAGATTGTCGGAATCGTACAAGACGCCTTCAAATAATTGTCTTAAACTCACTTGGAAATCTGTGAAAGCACTTAATGCTTTCATGGGATTGTCAATAGGGGCTTTCCATCCATAGGGCCAAACATATACACCTATTATGTAGGCGGCAATAACGGAACTGATAAAAACCGTCAACCACACGGTGAGGCCTTTCCATTTCAACCCTATGAAGTTTTTCAATCCTATAGATTCAATAAACTTCAATCCCATATAAATTCCTGTAATCCCAATAAATAATAGACCTCCAATACGGATACTGATGCCTAATGCGATACCAAAAACCAGCCCAATTAAGTCCCATGTGCGGTAATGTGGGAAGTTTTTGAACACCTTCATTGCATAATAGAGACTCATAACATAACCGAGTGCGAAAGGAATGTCTTTAGGGTTATTTAATGCCTCTCCGAATATTCGCGGTGTGAAATAAACCAAAACAAAGGCGATAGATGCCCAAAGCCAGCTACCATGGGTTAATCTACGGGCGATAAGTGCAACAAACAAAAAGATTAACCAACCAAAGACTGAATTCCAAAAATGCCGAAATTCCATATAGTTTTCTACATCAAACCAATGAATTAAGAGGGAATTGAAGGTGTCGAAACTCGATCCGTATAAATGCATCAATTTTTCCGGATCTTCTATGGTGGCTATGTCTTTTCCAATATTGGGATATTCTCTGGCCAAGGTATTCATCTTTTGTCCCTTCAATGCGAGAGTATCAATCGGAATCCCAGATCCAAACTTTTGTAAGTGATAATTGGCAATCACCCGACCGTATTCGTGTTGAATAAATTCATCACCAGAAATTCCCGCTTTTTGGCTGGTGGAGGTGATATGGAAAAAACCCACTAAAGCGAGCGCCATAAATAACCACTTTTGAGGGGAAGCATTTTTAGTGAAAAAATAAGCACTGAATTGGGAAATAGCTCGTGATCTTATTTTAAGGAATTTTTCTGTTTTACGAGGGGATTGACTTCCAAAATGGTATTCGATATTAATCAATGATTTTTTTAAATGGTATTGAAGCTCAATTATCGAATCACAAACAATGTTGTCTGAATTCAAAATCTTGAGTGCTTCCTTATTCAGCAAGATGCAATGAGCACTATCTTTAGCTATGTCGGAGCCGGTAATCATACGTAACACGAATGATTTCTGTTTGAAATCCGATATTACTACCGCATGCGAACTTGTGTTCTCAGGTTGAATATTTACTCCAGAAGGCACCTTGAAATCTTTGGGTTGTTGCACTACTGCAAAGTAGTTGCAGTCGGAGTTTAGAGCATTTTGAATATTAGCAGGGTTAAGCGAACCAAAACTTTCATGCGAAGCAGCATTGTGTTCTCCGAAAGTAAAAACACCCCATTTAATGGTAGAGGTACTCGAAGGTGAGGTATTATTTGGCTTCTTGTTGGTGGTTTTCATTTCATACAAACATAAAATAAAATCGATTGGGTTTTGTGATGATGGCAGATATTGTGAAAACTTTTTGCAAGTTATTGATCGTGAATTTTTCTGCATTTAGGAAATACAAAAGTTTTCAATTATTTTTGCCGCCCCTAAAGGAGGATTTTAACATTGACAAACGAATCTAACGAAATTCAAAACCCAGAAAACCAAGAAAACATGGTTTCCCCAAAAGAAGCGGCGAAAGCCACATCTGCAGCGGTAGCGCACGATGATTTTGATTGGGATGCAGACGAGGCAGGATTTGAGAGCTATTCTGCTACTGACAGAAAGCAATTGGAGGAGCAGTACACGCAAACCTTCAATCCTGTTGAAGAAAAACAAGTTGTAAAAGGCCATGTTGTGGCCATTAACGACAAAGACGTTGTAATCAACATCGGTTTCAAAAGCGATGGTATGGTTTCACGTCAAGAATTCCGCGACATGCCTGATTTAAAAGTAGGCGATGAAGTAGAAGTTTTTGTTGACATCGCAGAAGACCGTTTAGGTCAACTCGTGTTAAGTCGCCGTAAAGCGCTTCAAGAAACTGCTTGGGATAAAATTGTGGAAGCTCATGAAAATGACACCATAGTTAAAGGTTATGTTCGTTCAAGAACTAAAGGTGGTTTGGTTGTAGATGTGTTTAACATCGATACATTCTTGCCAGGTTCACAAATCGATACAAAACCTGTTCGTGATTACGATCAATACGTAGGTAAAAACATGGATTTCAAGATTGTGAAAATTAATGACGTTTACAAGAACGTTGTAGTTTCTCACAAAGCCTTGATTGAAGATGACATTGAAGCACAGAAATCTGAAATTCTATCTCGTTTGGAGAAAGGACAAGTTCTTGAAGGTGTTGTGAAAAACATGACAAGCTTCGGGGTATTTGTTGATTTAGGCGGTATAGATGGATTATTGCACATTACAGATATCTCATGGGGTCGTATTAACCACCCTGAAGAGGTTCTGAAATTAGACGATCGTATTAACGTGGTTATCCTTGACTACGATGATACTAAAAAACGTATATCTTTAGGATTGAAGCAACTTTCATCACATCCTTGGGATGATTTAGATCCTTCGATCACCGAAGGTTCTAAAATTTCTGGTAAAGTCGTAAGTGTTGCCGATTATGGAGCATTTATTGAAATTAAGCCAGGAGTTGAGGGATTGGTGCACGTTTCAGAAATGAGTTGGAGTTCACACTTGCGCAATCCATCTGAATACTTAACAGTTGGTCAAGATATTGAAGCTTTAGTGTTGGCCTTAGACCGCGAAGAGCACAAAATGAGTCTAGGAATCAAGCAATTGACTCAAGACCCATGGGTTGAAATCACTTCTCGCTATCCTGTAGGAAGCAAACACTCAGGTGTAGTTAAGAATTTAACTTCATACGGGTTATTCCTAGAATTAGAAGAAGGGATTGATGGTTTGGTACACGTTTCAGATCTAAGTTGGAATAAGAAAATCAAGCATCCAAGTGAATTCGTGAAAAAAGGTGAAAAGTTAGAAGTAGTTGTTTTAGAAGTAGATTCTGATAACCGCCGCTTGAGCCTAGGTCACAAACAACTTGAAGAGAATCCTTGGGATACATTCGAAACCATTTTTACGTTGAATTCATTGCATGAAGGAACCGTGATTGGTATCAACGACAAAGGAGCGACTATTCAATTGCAGTATGGAGTAGAAGCGTTCGCACCTTCACGCCACATCAAAAAGGAAGACAATACCCCTATGAAAGAGGATGAAGTATTCCAATTTGAGGTTATCGAATTCTCTAAAGATTCAAAGCGTATCATTGTTTCTCACACCAATATTTGGAAAGGTGCCGAGCGTGCTAAGAACGACCAAGATGACAAAGGACGTGAAAAGGCTCGCAAAAACACATCTAAAAATGTGAAGAAATTGAACCAAAACGCAGAGAAAACAACTCTTGGTGAATTGGATGCCCTAACCGAATTGCGTGCGCAATTTGAAAAAGCGGAAAATAAAAATGCACCAAAAGCGGCTAAGGTAGAGAAAGCGGCCAAAGTTGAAGCTCCGGCTGAGACTTCTAGCGCAATCTCTGAACTTAAAGACTTAACTGGTGTAGGTCCTGCTATGGTAAAGCGTATGGCAGAACTTAATGTAAATACAGTTGAGGATTTACTTGCGATAACACCTGAAAAAGCCGCTGAATTGGCTGAGCAGGATTCGAAAATATCTCCAGATCAATGGACCAAGTGGATCCAGGAAGCTAAGGGATAATTTTGAAAGCATATTAATTAAAGGCCCCGTTTACGGGGCCTTTTTTTATAAATACCAAATTTAAGTTCCCTACTTTTGTGGCAAGTTTAACCCCATTATGAATATTCTTGAGTCGCAGTTAACGGCTGCATTCGTAATTAGTTTATTACATGGACTAATACCCAGTCATTGGTTGCCTCTTGTTGCGCTCAGTAAACAACAATCATGGAACGGTGCTCAATTAATCCGCTATTCTTTGTGGGCCGCTTCCGCACATGTTTTAGGAACCATAATAATTGGATTGGTTATTTTTTATACAGCGCATCTCAGTTTTATTGGTTCTATGACACTGAGTGAGGAAAATTCGCTAGACCAAGTTAATCACTTGCCATTTGATTTGCCTTTTGAAAAATTATCGGCGGTTATATTATTGATACTGGGCTTGGTGTTTTTGTATCGGCATTATACCCATAAACACTTTCATTGGAAGCCAGAAAAAAACTCCAAATGGATTTTTGGGAGCATTTTATTGGCTATGTTTTTATCTCCCTGTATGGAAATAGAAGGGTATTTTTTCGCAATTGCACCACTCGGATGGTCTGCTTTTATTTGGTTATCATTAGTTTATACACTGACAACCGTTGCAAGTATATTGATTGGCGTATTGATTTTCTACAAAGGATTTAACAAGTTTAATTCCCACAAACTTGAGCATAATGCAGGTATTATCACAAGTGTATTGATAATTATATCTGCTGTATTTATGTGGTTTGGTTAGATTCAAGGGTGTTTTTTGGGGCCTTTCCTAAATATCTATCAATTACATGATGAATTAGATAAAGCAAGGGTAAAAGCAATATTGCCATTAAAAGTTTATATGCGTAGTTTATCGTTCCTACTTGCAAAACCCACTTCAACGAATAATTTCCGCCAAAATAGAAAGCCACAACCAGAACAACGTAACTATCGATAAATTGGCTAACGATTGTGCTTCCGGTGGCACGCAACCAAATAAAACGATTTTGTGATTTCTTCTTGATTTGCTCAAACACAAACGCATCAACAATTTGGCCGATTAAAAAGGCAACCAAGGAACCTAGAATAATCATGAGTCCCTGACCGAAAACACTATTAAAAGCATCGGTCATATTTGATATTCCTAGGTTTTTAGATGAAAACATCCAAAAATCTGCTCCTTCAAGCCCCATAGCTATTCGTACCATTATGAAGGAATAAATTAACATTATTACGGTAATATAGGAGAGTTTTCGTACTCCTTTTGGACCGAAGTATTCATTTATTACATCCGTTAATACGAAAACAAATGGCCAGAGTAAAACACCGGCGGTCATGTCTATGTTAAACGAGTCACCGAGAACGGATAAATTAAGCGGGTCAATTCCTAGAGATTTCTCGAGAGAAAATATCTTGGCTCCAATAAACTCAGCTACTATTGCGTTGGTTAAAAAGAAAAATCCGAGGATTAAGTAGAGATTATTGCGTCGTTGACTGAATTTTAAGTTCACGGTTCAAATCTAATTGATTTTGGACATCCCGTAAAATGTGAATAACGCAATTGGTGATTAAGCCTTACGCTAAGTAGTTTTACAGAGTTAAATGAAATGACAAAAATGAAGGCATTTGGTTTGTGGATTTTGTTAATATTTTGCGCATTCCCGCGAATGGGGAACGCACAAACGGAGTCTGAGCGCTATCAATCGGGTATTAATGCCTTAAATACGGGTAATTATTCTGACGCAAAGAAAGTCTTTTATTTATTGCGTTCTCAATATCCACAGAAAGCGGAATATTGGTATTTGTCGGGTATGTCAAAAATCCAGATGAAGGATTACAGTTCAGCATTGGTAGATTTAAATAAGGCTATTTCGATTAATCCAGAAATACAAGACGCCTATCTATTCCGACATTTGGCTAATAAAGAAACGAGAAATTTTCAATTTGCTTTAGCAGATATAAGCAAATACCTCGAATATAATCCCAATGATACCAGCGCAAGATGGTCGCGTTATCAATTGGCTCTGTATATGAAAGAGTATGAAGAGGCGGTTATGGATGGTGCTTGGTTGATTCAGCGTAAATTGGGAGGGGATTCATTATTATTGTCTCAAGTCTCAATATTAGAAGAAGCCGGCAATTATCGAAATGCTATCGATTTACTTTCCCAAGTTATAAAGAGCGATTCCGATAATGCCTTATGGTATTTTAAGCGAGCTTTTTTATATTTCACAGCGGCAGATCATCAGAAATCCTTGAACGATATTGAGCGTTTCCTGATTACCGATCCCAAAAATATTCAAGGATTAAAACTAAGATTCGATAATCACTTCTATTTGCGCAATCTGCCAACATGTGAAAAATATGTGTTGGAGTTGATTGAAATAGAACCTAAAAATGGGACATTTCACGGTGATTACGGTCATGTTTTGCTTCAAAAAGGAGATTGGGATCGGGCAGAAAATGCATTTGAAAAAGCAATAAAATTCAAATCAGACGGACTTGGTTATATTTATCTTGGTAGAGGAATTGCTCGATTTAATAAGGGAAATAAAACAAGTGCTTGTTCTGATTGGGAGCGTTCATTGATTTTAGGTGAAATGGTGGCACGTAATTATCTAATAAAATATTGTAACCGATAATCATGACCTTGTTAGTTGCTTTAATTACTTTTTTGGGTTGCTCCCTAGATTCTTTGCCGGAGAAAGACACGTTTCTTACTGTTGATCAAAGGCTTTCTTGTGTTGAGATTGCACCGAATTTAAACGCATGTATACTTCCCATAGAACAAATACAGGAAAATAACTGGCTACTATACCAGCCGGAGATTGGTTTTTGGGTTGAAGATATTGAACTAAGTGCGGATTCATTTTTAGTCGTTGATCAATTAACGCGCTCGGTTGTTGATGTCGTTCACAAAGATGTGGTGGGGGATATTGAGAACGGAGGAAATTTAAAATGTTTAGGACAATTATATAAAGGCATTTGTTTTGATGCCGACGATTCCTATGTGAAATTTGTGAGAGGAAAGAATTCCTTTTTTAATTATACTCAAATTGGACCACATTTAAGCACAGGGATGCAGATTTTTGAAGGTTTGGATGTGAATCCGATTTATGCTCAACTTTTACTTTTGATTGAGAGTCCGAATAACCCCAATGCCGTAAGTTCGGCGGGAGCACGTGGGCATTTTCAATTAATGCCTTCTGTAGCGCGCAAATATGGATTGCGAGTTAATCGATACACTGATGATCGCATTGTGTTCGATAAGTCGGCAAAAGCAGCAGCAAAATTGTTTAAATATTACTGCATTCCCTCAGCCAAACGCATATGTTCGGATTTGCAACTCGAAGTTAAAGAAGATGCACTATGGTTCCAGTTGTTAGCATTACACGTATATAATGCGGGAGGCGGAAATGTTCGAAAAGCAGCACGTTTACACAAAGGTGTTGTAAGCGGTAATGAACTAATAACGTTATTATGGCATACTAAAGTTGGTGCGTTTGGAAATAGCAGCCAAAATTACTCCCAGCTTTGTTTGGCGAGTTATCTGGCGTATAAGGCATTTCTGCAAAAACACAGGGCAATTTATGTCACAAATAATCGTGAAAATGACATCCAGTAGGCCCTGCATTTGTGGATTGTACATAAAAAATGACACAATAATTAAGTATAATACAAATTACTAAATACTAATTAATTGGAAAGCACTCAGATAACCGACTTGTTTAGAGCCGTTTTAAATTGGAAACGTTGTGTACAATTTATTTTAATCGGATGAGCATGGGTGGTATATTTGCGGTGCGATAGACGATTTCGTAAGCTAGATATGAACATTAATCGATTTAAAATTTGGGCAGTCGTAGCAAGTTTTGCTGTCACAGCCCCAATTTTCGCTGAGGGCACCCGGAGCGCAGAAGAAGGCAAAAAATTGTATGAGGCCAACAACTGCGGTAGCTGTCACGCGTTAGACAAGAAACTCGTAGGTCCCGCTCTGCGAGGTGTACACGAAAGACATTCAGAAGAATGGTTAGTTAAATGGGTTCGTAATAACAAAAAACTTCGTGAAAGCGGAGATGCTGAGGCTATCAAGCTTTACAACGACTACGGTGGGGCAGCCATGAATATTTACGAAAATTTAACGCCTGATCAGGTCTT
>JALRKL010000183.1 GCA_023268875.1 Bacteroidia bacterium | reverse complement strand
TGCATTTTTTCCAAATGGCAAGGTGTTATCATGCATATCTGACATGCTTCCTACCATTACAGCCACTGTTGATTCGAGCAACCCCGACAAGTCGATAGCCTGCATCATGCGATCAATATGATATAAATACTCGTCTAGATCCTCTATAAACAATACAAAAGGGCTTGAGGGCCACCTTGCACCGGCCGCTAACATAGCGAAAACTATACTCAAGTTTCCTCCCCAAAGAGGGGCATTAAAAGCGGTTGAGACACCATCGGGCCAATGTGCTATGTGAACACGTTCTTCTAGTTTTATATCTGCAAAAAACGAGGGAATTGCAATGCCTTTTAATTGGTTCGCCAATGCTAAGCGACTCGCAAACGAACACTTTTCTTCATCTGTAAATTGCATGGCCATAGGACCATGCATGCTTGCCATTCCTTGTTCTTGCAATGTTATATGCAAAGCCGTAATATCGGAGAAACCCACCCACCATTTGGGGTATTGGGTAAAATCTACTGTTCTAAGTTCGGAAAGAAGTTGCATCGTTCCATAACCACCTCGAGCCATAAAAACGGCTTTGATACTCGAATCCTGCAAGGCCCAGAGGATGTCACTCAGGCGTTCTGATGGGCTTCCCCCGAGTTGATTTTCTTTGAGACCTAAATTGGGACTTTGCTTCAGTTTCCAACCGTTCGACGCAACCCACTCCTCAAATTTAGAGATAGCGCTCATATCCATAAAACGAGCGGGAGCGATTAATGCAACTGTATCGCCCTGTTGTAAATAAGGAGGAACTATCAAGGGGTTTTTTCTGGAATTAAAAGGTTGCTATACGTCACAACGGTCGTCATTTCTCCTGTTCTGGTGTCGGATGGATATTCGATGTATGGAGGCTCTAAGCGGTAGCCATTTGACTGTAGTCGTTCGGAAACTCGAGTCCAAAACGGAGCGCTTTCTCCCAATCCGGCCATTGTTTTGGCTTTGTGGAAACGGCCTTCCTTGATAATAATTATTTCAAACTTATCTGATTCTATTGGTTTGTCGATGGGAATACCTACGGCTATAGTTTGTGCTACGCCTGGCTTTGGAACTTCGTTATAAATGGCCATAATTGGACCCGTAATTATGCGTTTACTATCCACTATGGTTTGATTTAACTCAGCCACCGCGCCTATAAACAAGGTCTTTAGGGATTCGGGTTTTACATTATTGTAAACCCTTGCTAAAACCTTCATTTCGGGTCGCTTGGTAGGGGTTATAACAAAATCAGATTCGGAGGAAACAAAACCATCCATAGATTTCGCGGTCGTGTCCGATTTTTTGGCCTCATCAGATGGTGTAGACGGGTTGTTTTGACAGCCAAAAGTTAAAACAATGAGGACCAAAGAGCTCAAAAAGAATCGATTCTTACGCATATTTTTCTGCTAAGTTAATTCCTTGGGAGATTTAATCCTTATTTTTGTGAGGTGAAATTCTTAGCTGAAATTGAAATTCTGCCTAAAAAGGGGCTTTTAGATCCTCAGGGAAAAGCAGTTACACAAAGTATGCCTCGCATTGGCATAGAAAACGTAGCCGAAGTTCGGGTAGGTAGATTTATCACCTTAGATATCGACGCAAGCGACGCTAAAGCGGCCGAAGAAACGGCACACACAGCCGCCAAAAAGTTGTTGGCCAACCTAATTATGGAAGATTATCAAGTTCGCATCACTGCCGCATGATAATTTATAATGTAACGTGTAATATGCATCTATCTACCGCTGAAGAGTGGTTGAATTGGATGAAAACCGAACACCTTCCTGAGGTTATGGCAACGGGCTGTTTCCTTGAGTTTAAAATCTTACGTCTTCTTAATAACGACGCAGACGATGAGGGAGTAAACTACGCCATTCAGTACACATGCGAAAGTCTAGAAACATTGGAACGCTATCGACGCGATTTCGGTCCTGCATTAATGCAAAAAACCGCTGCTAAATACGGAGAATCGGTGTTGGCTTACCGTTCTGTTTTAGAAATAATCCAATAATATGCAAGCGCAAGATCTTCATATAAATGAGATTATCACGCGCTTAGAATCCTTTACCTTAATTGATGCCCGCAGCGAACAAGAGTTTGCTAAAGGCCATCTGCCTGGCTCGGTAAATATTCCGCTTTTAAACAACGAAGCACGTATCGAAATCGGCACCCTTTACAAACAAAAAGGCAGAAACGCGGCGGTACGAAAAGGGCTTGAGCTCGTTGGGCCCATAATGCCCGAGTTATACGATCAATACCAATCACTCCTTTCTGAAAACAAACCGCTGGTATTCTATTGTTGGAGGGGTGGATTGCGCAGTTTAATTTCCGCCACCTTGTTTCAATGGTCGGGTAATCCCGTCAACCGTATCGACGGAGGTTACAAAAGCTATAGGAACTGGGTGCTTTCCGTTTTTCAAGTTCCCTACAAATTACAAATTCTCGGTGGGGCAACAGGATCTGGAAAAACAGAAATACTGCACAAACTAAAGGCACGTGGCGAGCAAATTATCGACTTAGAGGGAATTGCACACCACAAAGGGAGCGCTTTTGGTTCTTTAGGGCAAAAAACACAACCCAGCACCGAGAGTTTTGAAAATACCTTAGCATTACAATTGGCTTCCTACGATACGACCAAAACTATTTGGATTGAAAACGAAAGCAGGTTAATAGGAAATTGTTACATACCCGAAGCGTTTTGGGAGCAAATGCAAATCGCTCCTATTTTACAAGTTTCGGTACCCCTGTCGGTAAGAATTGAACGCCTATTGATTGAGTACGGTCATTTTGAACCCTCACTATTGGCAGAAAGAACCGAAATTCTTCGAAAAAAACTTGGCGGTCAGCACGCCAATTTTGCCATTGATATGTTAAATCAAGGCAAAATGCA
>JALRKL010000152.1 GCA_023268875.1 Bacteroidia bacterium | reverse complement strand
TACGACTACTTTTATAGTATCATACCACGTACATGTTTTTTGTGTTACCCCTAAAATATAGTCTCCATCGGTGTCCACAATAATCGAATCGGCTTTTGATCCCGTATTCCATGTATAATCATCACCTATGATATCCGACCTCAGCACCAATTTATCTCCAGGACATAAAACAGTGTCGCTTGGCAAAGTAGGAAATACAGGTTCTACTACCATAACGGTTAAGCGAAACGTATCTGAACAACTATTTTTAAAGGCTACTAAAGTTACGGTATAATTACCCGGTTCGGGAAAAGTAAAGGACGGTTTGGTCTGTATGGAAGTATCATCATCGCGACCTTCAACTCCAAAATCCCAAAAATAACGCTGAGCTCCCTGACTGTAATTCGTAAATGAATATTCAAAGCCACATAGGAATTTAGGTGCAAAAAACGACGACATTACATTTATCACACAAGCTTGCACATTAAACTGATAATCACGAATGGTTTCATTGATAAAGACTCCTTTACGGTATTCTTTTACGGAAATTCCAACCACAAATTGGCCCGCTTGTGTAGGTGTTAAAGTCAATAAACCTGTAAGGGAATCAATTTTCATTTTGGGAAACCCGTTAATAGGGTCATTAGCGTTATAAGCATTTTTCCAGCTGATTAAATCAAAAGGTGGTTTGTCCATTTGCCCACTGGCTCCATTATCCGGTCTCGGAAAATCGCGATTGCCACCAGTGTAAGGCGTGGTTAGACTGTAAACCAAGGAATCCCCATCTGCATCTTTTGCGCTGTGATCGAAGCGTAGAGGCGTATTAGTGCACAAAAAGTTTGGCGGTAGCTCTTTAAATACCGCTGAAGAATTATTGCCTACATCATTTGGATTGGGAATAAAGGTCCAATAATTAGCTCCGGCTCCTCCCGGATCAACTATATTGGTTATGGTACCGTTTCTGCAACAACGTTGGAATGAAACATAATACCCACCCGTTCTTGGAGATAAGGTAACCGTTCTCTCGTACCAATAATGATCAACGCAAGCATTAGGCTGAACGGCAATACAATTATAATTGGTTTTCGTTACACGTTGAGGACCGCTTCTACCCACAGACACGGGATAACCCGGAACCATTTGTCGGGTGTTACCGTAAAAAATGGCGAAAAGTGCATTTCTATCGGATTCTACCGCTTGTGGATTTCCATTAATACAATCAATATATAAATCCAACCGCAGTTTGTATTGGTTATTCCCCAAATACGTATAGGTCATTTCCCCACCTACGATATGGGTCGCCTTTCCCTGTGACGCCAGACTCAAGAAAATGAGCAAAATAAGATTTTTCAGGAAAAAACGCATGTCCACAAATATAACGATTTACTACCGTATAATGTTTGACACAATTCGGCAATAAAACGTTGCGCCATCTTTTTGTTTTACTGAAGATAAACCGTTAAATCCTCTGGATTTTCGTTATCAAAAAGCACATGGTCTTGAAGTGTAGTAGCTATGCTTAGTCCCACATAATTCGCCGAAACCGGAAAATTCCGATGCTCACGAACAGCTAGAAAAGCCGTTTCCAATTTATTCACATGTGAATTCATACAAGCCATAGCAGCGATAAATGCCGTTTTGCCTGAGTTCAATACATCGTCAACGATTAAAATATGATTGGAATTGAATTCGGCCGCAGGCATGTCTTTTACTACAGTTAATTGTTCTAGCCCTACCTCCAAATTAGGCAATACCTCATTTAAACCCTCCTGTATTAATTTCGCCAAGAATGAACCTCGTTCGTTTAATCCCACTAAAGTTAAATGCGCTAAATCTACGTAATTCTCCGCGATTTGCAATACCATTCTTTTAACGGTGATGCGAATTTCAGAATCTCTAAGAATTACTTGCTTGCTATTCATAAATTACTTCGAAAATAAGGGTAAAGAAATTATAGTTCCTCCTCTCCCTTGAGATTTTTTTCCAAACGTGTCAAATATCGGCATTTCTGATACCAAGATGAAATGTCATTCAACAAGTCCGTATCTGTGGTCCAATCGCTATTTTCCTGTACACGAAACTGCAAACTATCAAGCTGATTGTCTAATTCCTTTCGTAGTTGCGTTAATGATCCCTGAACCTCTGTAATATCCGGGTTATTAGAATTTAAAACCGCATCGATAGCCTCACTTATTTCCATTGTTTCCATCAGGAAATCCATTCCGATGAGTTTGGTATCGGGTGGCCATACACCGTAAAATTTAATTATCTCTGCCATTCTAGATTCATCGCTTTTAAGCAATGAATACGCTTTATTGGCCAATTCGGAAATACCCGAATCGTTACCTAAGTCAGGGTGGCCTTTACGTTGAATCTCAATGTAGCGTTTACGCATTTCTCCCAAATCCATTTTAGGACTTGGTTTAAGTTGTAATATTTCGAACGGATTAACGTCCATTAAAAACCAAGTGCTCGGGAAATATCAACCCAAAATATAAATACAAACAAACTCAATAAAACCACCATGCCAATTACCTGACCGATATAAAGCACACGCTCGTTTACAGGTCTACGGGTAATCATTTCATACAATAAGAACATCACATGCCCACCATCCAATGCCGGAATTGGTAAAATATTCATTAAAGCCAAAGCGAGACTTATCGTTGCGGTTAAGGTCCAAAAATTTATCCAATCCCAAGTAGGTCCGTACATTTGTGCAATTCCTATCGGTCCCGCTAATGAATTCTTGGCATTTACCTTACCCGAAACTACTTTTCCCAAACCCTTAGCATTTGCCGCTATCAATTCGTAACTCTTTTGTGTTCCCATTACCAATGATTTTCCGGCGGAATAAGAAATTTTCTTTTCAGCACCTTCGAACCCTTTGATATTGGGTTGAAAACCCAACGTACCAGCTTCGCTTATCGTGATATAGGTTTTTCTCTCGCTTCCGTCTTCTGATCTCAAAATGAATTCGGCAGTTTGACCGGCTTTTTCTGTCAAAATCTCCTTGAATTCAAAAAAAGATCCAAATTCTTGAGAATCAATAAAAACAAACGCATCGCCGTCTAATACACCGGCTTTATCAGCAGGACTGCCGCCCACAACTCTTTTTACATCAAATTGGTAACGAGGAGCTATTATGGGCAATTCGCTGGTCATAGAAAAAGAATTCTCGATGTCTTGTGGAAGTGAAACACTCAAGGTTTCATCGTTTCTCACTAAAGTAACTTCTTTTTTATCATTGGTAAGAAATTCGGGACTCATGAAGCTTCCCATTAAATTTTCCACCTTTTCGCCGTTGAGGGCAATTATTTTATCACCTGTTTGCAGTCCCCATTTTTGAGCTTCTGGACTCACATAAATCCCTCCTCTTTCGTTTATGGCATCAGTAGGCACAAATGTTTCTCCTTGTGAGAAAGTCAACCCTGAAATTATTAAGATTCCTAATATCACATTAACTACAACTCCCCCAATCATGACGATTAGTCTCTGCCAAGCGGGTTTTGAGCGAAATTCCCAGGGTTCCGGTTCCGTTTTAAGTTGTTCTTTGTCTAAACTTTCATCAACCATACCCGCAATTTTCACATATCCCCCTAATGGCAGCCATCCAATACCGTATTCGGTATCGCCTTTTTTAAACTTGAAGAGCTTAACGCCAAAGGCATCAAAAAACAAATAAAACTTCTCGACTTTAATGCCAAAAGCACGAGCAGCCAAAAAATGTCCCAGTTCATGAAGGGTCACAAGTAGACCGAGCGCTGCAAAAAACTGTACGAGTGTTATCAAGGTATTCATATATTTATAAGGTTACAAAAGTAGGTTTTACATAGTATGGAGACGAAAGCTTTCGCAAAAAATGCAAATATTCAAGACGAAATGTGTTTTTCCATAAAAAAATGAGGGATGCCGACTTCCGTAAAAACATCCCCGATTATTTCGTAACACCGTTTTTCATAAAATTCAACCGCTGTTTCACGAGCATGAAGCACAATTTTGTCAATCGAGTTATTTACGGCCCAATTTTCAATGAATTCAATCAACTTTGATCCCAATCCTTGACTTTGAAATTCAAAATCTACGGCCACCTGTCTCATCTTATAAATACCCTTTTCTATCGGAAGCATTTGGGCTGTTGCCAGAACGCGACCTTCAAAGGACGAGATAAAATGAAGGTAATCTTTTTCGGATCGGATATCTTCCCCCGAAAAAAACAAACCCAAGGGTGCTCGTAAAACCTCATCTCGAAGGGCTAATGCCTGATAATACTCGGTGGAACCGTGGTCAACGATCTGGAACTTCATTTTACTTGGCGCGGTCTTGTGCTTCGCAAACAGCAAGAGCTACCATATTCATAATTTCACGAACGGTAGAGCTGTGATGCAAAATATGCACGGTTTTATTCATACCTAGTAGCACTGGCCCAATAGCCTCGCTCCCACCCATGGTTCTCAAGAGTTGGTAAGCAGCATTTGCAGCATTTAAATCCGGAAATATAAACGTGTTTGCGGGCTCTTTTCCCAATTTATTAAAGGGATATAGTTCAGCTCTTTGTTCGCCGTCGAATGCAAATACCGGCTGCATCTCGCCATCAACCATAATATGTGGTTCGTTTTGGTGCAACCTTTTTACTACTTTCCTGATTTTTTCTGGGGAAGCGCCATTATTCGAACCAAAATTCGAATACGAAATCATGGCAATTTTAGGTTCTATTTGGAACGATTTAACTCGCGAATAAACGGTCTTTACCAATGCATATAATTCTTCTTCTCCCAATTCAATATTTACGGTAGTATCGGCAAAAAACATAGGGCCCGACTTGCTCATCATGATGTGCATACCGGAAATGCGCTGTGCCTCACTGCTCATTCCTATTGAGGCTAGAGCCGGTTTCAAGGCCAAGGGATAGCTTCTGGTTAATCCAGAGATAAATACATCTGCTTCTCCCGTTTCAACCATCATAGAACCAAAGTAATTACGGTTTCTCATTTGATACTCCGCTTCATACCGGGTTATTCCCTTACGGCCTCGTTTTTCAAACAATATTTGTCCAAATTTGGTGCGAAGTTTCTCCTCACGTCTAGGATCAATAATCACCAGGTCTGGAATTTGAATATTGTTTTCCGCCATCATAGCTTCTATTACCTCAGGTTTACCGAGTAATATAGGTTTGGCGATTTTATCGTTGTAACAACCTTGTGCAGCACGAAGAATACGAACGTTATCTGCTTCGGCAAATACTACTTTCTTTGGATCTCTTTTGGCTTTAATCATCAAACGATTTACAAAATCGTTGTCTATTCCCAAGCGCTTTCTCAAGTCATTTTTGTAGCCATCCCAATCGGCAATGGGCGCTTTCGCTACACCGCTATCCATAGCTGCTTGAGCAACAGCAGGCGCCACCGTTGTAATCAAACGAGGATCCATGGGTTTTGGAATAATATAATTTGGGCCAAAACTCATGTTGGCTTCGTTGTACGCCATCATCACCACCTCTGGAACCGGTTCATGCGCTAAAGATGCAATCGCTCTTACCGCAGCAAGTTTCATTTCCTCATTTATTTCCGTAGCTCTAACATCTAATGCTCCTCGGAATATGAATGGGAAACCCAAAACATTATTAACTTGATTGGGGTAATCGCTACGCCCCGTAGCCATTATAATATCCTTACGTGTTTGAATGGCTAAGTGATAATCGATTTCCGGAGTGGGGTTGGCCATGGCAAATACAATAGGGTTGTCAGCCATTGACAGTATCATTTCCGGCGTTAAAATATTTCCTTTACTAAGTCCCACAAATACTTCTGCCCCATTCAATGCCTCTTCAAGCGTATGAATATCGCGTTGTGTGGCGAATTGCGATTTGTATTTATCTAGGTTGTCTCTATCGGCCCTGATAACCCCTTTGGAGTCCAACATGACAATATTTTCTATTTTTGCACCCAGGGCTACAAATAATTTGGTACAGGCAATTGCGCTTGCACCGGCCCCATTCACTACCATTTTAACGTCGCCTATATTTTTATTAACTATCTGTAAGGCATTTATTAGACCTGCACCGGAAATAATCGCCGTACCGTGTTGGTCGTCGTGCATTATGGGAATATTCAATTCGGCCTTCAGGCGTTCTTCGATTTCAAAACTCTCAGGCGCCTTGATATCTTCGAGATTAATTCCCCCAAAAGTAGGCTCTAAGGCCTTTACGGTTCTAATAAAATCTTCTATGTTTGCGCAATCCAGCTCTATATCAAAAACATCGATATCGGCGAATAACTTGAACAGTACGCCTTTGCCTTCCATGACCGGCTTGCTGGCCTCCGGACCTATGTTTCCGAGTCCTAAAACCGCAGTTCCATCGGAAATTACCGCTACCAAATTTCCTTTTGCCGTATATTTATATACGTCTTCTTTATTGGCTGCGATGCGCTCGCAAGGTTCGGCCACTCCTGGAGAGTAGGCCAAAGCCAAATCGAATTGTGTTCTAGTAGGTTTGGTTGACACCACTTCAATCTTCCCAGGCCTTCCTTCCGCGTGGTAAGACAATGCATCGAAATATTTTTTGTTTGCCATTGCAGGGGCAAATATAACCGATTCGGGTTATTGTCAGTTTGACAATAGTTAACAAATACCTTCCCGTATAATTTGTTGACCGGTATTATCCCCGATTAAAAAAATATTCAAGTATCATTTACCTTTTTATACCATATCGTATTAAACCATATGAAATCACTCGTAAGCATCGCAACATTAAGTGGTATCGGCATTTTGTCGGCCTTAAGCTTCCATCCTTCTTTTCGGGGGAAATGGGTAACGCCTCAATCCTCTATGAGCTATTCAGACAGCATCAAGGAGTCTTCCGGACCTGCTAAACGTATAGACATAGAATTGATTGATAGAAATCCATTAAGCCGCAAATCCTCTGCCAAAGATTATCTTAAAATACTCGGCAGTAAACCCAATGTTTTAAACAAAAAGTACAAAGATTCTTCCATGCTCATTTATTTACTAGATACAATGGGGCATGTTCAAGGCTATTCCGAAACGGACGATTTTGGAAATATTGATTTTACTGTCTCAAAGGCCGGAGTTTATCGTATTGCTCAGATGAATGGCTCTCAAATTTTGTGGTCCAAACGCGCCCAACTAAGTCAAGGAACAAACTACTTGAAACTACCCGTAAATTCCTATTACCTAAACTCAAATCGAATTTTCGTCAACAAAAATAGACTTACCAGTACCAGCATTGAGAAATCAACCATAAAAACACTTGATAGATCTGTAGCCGTGCGGTCGGCTATGCCTTCCCCCAAAACTACAGAAATGGATATTGCGTATTCTTTCGGAGATGGGGCCCTAACAGAGGAAATGGCTATTAGCAGAGATATTCATATTACGAGTCCGACGGTGACCAGCGGACGAACAAAAGACATAGCTCGACCCCTCCATATGGAAAAGAAATCGATTGACAAGGGAAAGGCCGGTGTTATGACTGCTGGCGTTTGGAATGATCTTGAAAATTGGAGCCGTTTCGATAAAACCTTGAAAGAAGAAAAGGTCCACGCCGAACAATGGAATTGGAAAATGGATAACCGGCGTTACGCAGTGGAGATTACCGACAAAAATGGGAAACCGGCTATCGATATTGCCTTACAAATGCGCAATGCCGATGGAGGTATCTTTTGGAATGCTCGAACCGATAATCGTGGGTTTGCCGAGCTTTGGTATGCACCATTTCTTCCTCATATTTCGGATCTCCCCCACGATTTTTTCTTGTTCGCTAAATACGGCGAGCGCGGTTTTACGAAATTGGGGAAATTAAGTTCAGACGGCGATGTACGCAACTCCTTTAGGATCAATTTTGAAACAAGCACCCCTACAGACGTGGATATCTGTTTTGTTGTGGATGCTACCGGTTCTATGGGCGATGAAATCAATTATCTTAAAGAAGAATTGATGGAATTAATGTTGCGTAGTTCCGAATTTATCCCTTGCGGCGACCTTCGTTTATCAACCGTATTTTACAGGGACGTTCACGATGCCTACACCACCGTTTCGGCTCCTTTTACCAATCGTTTTGAAGATGCCGTTGATTTTGTGCAACTGCAAAGTGCAGGAGGTGGAGGCGATTACCCCGAAGCCGTAGATGCGGGCCTAAATGAAGCTATTGAAAAACTCAACTGGAGTACGAGTGCCTTAACCCGCTTATGCTTCTTGGTTCTTGATGCCCCTCCGCACAAGGAAAAAAAGGCTGAAATTGAACGCCTTACAAATGAATACGCCAAAAAGGGAATAAAAATAATCCCCATTGCAGCAAGCGGAATTGATAAGCCCACCGAGTTTTTGATGAAACGTATGGCGGCTATCACATCGGGTGATTATATATACATTACAGACCATTCAGGAGTAGGAAACTCACACATTAAACCCTCTGGAGTAAAAAGCGATGTGGATTTATTGAAGAATCAATTGGAAAAAATCATCAAGAAATACACCCAAAATAAGGATTGTGATAAAAATGCCGAGCCTTATAACCCTGATCCGAAAACATTAATTTTTGGAGATGATCAAATCATTATCCAGAGCTATCCCAACCCAGCTACCTCATTTATTACCATAAAGAGCAATGCGTCGGTTAACCAAATTGAAGTATTAGCGCTAAACGGCCAATCGGTAAAACGCATTGAAACGGTTAATTCGAACAACTACCGTTTAGATGTGCGCGACTTGTCTAAAGGCATGTATATTCTTCGAATTTACACCTCTAACAGAACCTTTTCGAGTAAAATTTTAATCTTAAATTCACAAGGCATTGATTGAAACATTGATTAACTTCCCAGTGGTTGTAGTGATTTTTGCAAATTTTCATTTAGTGAATATTTGCAAAAATCGCTTCTCCGGGTTGTTTGAGATTTAGAGTTCTGCTCTTGGTGCTGTATTTTTGCGGCACTATGACAGCATTTCGTATAGAACACGATACCATGGGTGATGTGCAAGTTCCTGCCGACGCCCTATGGGGAGCCCAAACAGAAAGAAGTAGAAACAATTTTAAAATCGGTCCCGAAGGCAGCATGCCTATCGAAATAATCCGTGCATTTGCCATACTTAAGAAATGCGCCGCCAAAGCAAACAACCAACTGGGCGTATTATCTACAGAAAAATACGAACTTATAGCCGCCGCTGCCGATGAAATTATCGCAGGCAAACACGACAACCAATTTCCCTTAGTGATTTGGCAAACGGGAAGTGGTACCCAAAGCAATATGAACATGAATGAGGTCATAGCCAACCTTGCTCATGTAATGAACGGGGGGAGTTTGACCGATGAGAATAAAGTATTACACCCGAACGACGACGTCAATAAGAGTCAGAGCAGCAACGACACCTTCCCTACGGCTATGAGTATTGCCGTTTTCAAGCAAGTGGTGGATTATACCCTACCCGGTTTGCAAGCCTTGAAAACTACGCTCAAGCACAAAGCCAGAGATTTCAAAGACATCGTTAAAATTGGCCGCACCCACTTCATGGATGCCACACCTTTAACCTTAGGACAAGAATTTAGCGGTTATGTTACCCAGCTTGACAATGGTATTGCCTCTATAAACCGCGCCCTTCCGGCCGCTGCTGAATTGGCACTAGGTGGAACCGCAGTAGGTACCGGCTTGAATACCCCAAAAGGATATTCCGAATTGGTTGCGAAATTAATTGCAGAAGAAAGCGGGCTTCCTTTAGTAACGGCTGAAAACAAATTCGAAGCTCTTGCAGCCCACGACGCTATGGTAGAATTACACGGTGCCTTGAAGCGTGCCGCCGTAAGTGCTTTTAAAATTGCGAACGACATCCGTATGTTGAGCTCAGGTCCTAGAAGCGGAATCGGGGAAATAATCATACCCGAAAACGAACCCGGCTCTTCTATTATGCCCGGCAAGGTAAATCCAACCCAACCTGAAGCCCTTACGATGGTTTGCGCTCAAATTTTGGGTAACGATGTAGCTGTTTCATTTGCCGGAACCCAAGGCCATTTTGAATTGAACGTTTTCAAGCCTGTAATTGCCGCCAACGTATTGCAAAGCGCGCGTTTATTAGGGCAAGCATGTTTGAGCTTCAACGATAATTGTGCTAATGGTATTGAGCCCAATCACGACAACATCAAACGTTTAGTAGATCAAAGTTTGATGTTGGTTACCGCCTTGAATCCGCATATCGGTTACGAAAACGCCGCTAAAATTGCCAAAAAAGCGCACAAAGAAGGTACTACCCTTAAAGAAGCCGCTTTGGCATTGGAGTTACTCACCGAAGACCAATTCAACGAATGGGTACGTCCAGAAAACATGGTTGGCGACCCATCTGAATCTGTAAAATAAATGAATCCCAATCCTTTATTAAAAGGTCCCTTGGGCGAAATCCCCATAACCCAACCGGTGGTTATGGGGATTTTGAATATTACGCCCGACTCTTTTTTCGGGGGAAGCCGCTTCACGGCGTTAACCGATATATTAAAAACGGCCGAGAACATGCTTGCCGATGGGGCTTTGATTTTAGATATCGGCGGACAAAGCTCTAGGCCGGGTTCGGATAGAATCGGTCCTGAAGCAGAATGGCAGCGGGTATTTCCTGCCCTTGATGCCATTAAAAAAGAATTCCCAAAGGCATGGGTGAGCATCGACACCTACCATGCCGAAGTGGCTCAAAAAGCCATTGAGTTGGGAGCCGATATTATCAATGACATTTCATTTGGAGAAGACGATGAAGCCATGTTTGATGTAGTGTCGAATCAGAACATCACCTATATAGGCATGCATAAAATTGGCAATCCCAAAACCATGCAAAACCATGCCGATTATGAAGATGTTACCGAAACAGTGGGCCACTATCTAAAAAAACGGGTTTCTGTTGCAAAAAATGCAGGAATTCAGTCGATTTGGGTAGATCCGGGCTTCGGATTTGCAAAAACTGCAAAACAAAATTTCGAATTATTGCGCAATCTCGATCGCATTTCCCAAGAATTTCCCAATCTATTGGTGGGCATTTCCAGAAAAAGCATGATTTACAAAACCTTGAATATTGCAGCAGATGACGCCCTCAATGGCACCAGCTTTTTACACGCCGAAGTGCTCCGAAACGGGGCTAAAATCCTTCGCGTTCACGATGTAAAGCCTGCCGTGGAATGCATCCAACTATGGCAAAATTTAAATGCCCAAAACACCGATAAATAACCCTAAATCTTTACTTTTTAACTACTTTTGTACCCATGTCTAAGATTATAGCTCCTTCTATCCTTTCGGCCGATTTTGCCCATTTAGGCCGCGACATTGAAATGATCAACCAATCCGAAGCCGCTTGGTTCCACGTAGACGTGATGGACGGGGTGTTCGTTCCCAATATTTCCTTCGGTTTTCCGGTAATGAAATCCTTGAAACAACATGCCCAAAAAACCTTAGACGTACATTTAATGATCGTTCAACCCGAACGCTACATACAAGAATTTGCCGATGCCGGTGCCGATGTATTAACCGTGCATTTGGAGGCCAGCACCCATTTACACCGCACCCTGCAACAAATCAAAGCCGCGGGCATGAAAGCCGGCGTGGCTTTGAATCCGCATACTTCCATATATTCGTTAATGGATGTATTGGAAGATATTGATTTGGTGTGTTTGATGAGTGTGAATCCAGGTTTTGGCGGACAAAAATTCATTCCCCAAACATTGAAAAAAACGGAAACACTGAAAAACGAAATTATCCGCTTAGGTTGTAACACACTAATAGAAATAGATGGTGGTGTTTCCTTACAAAACGCAGGAGATTTATTCAAAGCAGGTGCCGATGTGCTAGTAGCTGGAAATACCGTTTTCTCCTCTGAGAATCCTACCCAAACCATTACGGAATTATTGAATTGCTCAAAATAAACCGTCATACGGCTCGTTATACATGCGTGAGTCGTTGGTTCATCGCCTTAATTGGCTTGCTATTTTTTCAGTCAGCAAGTGCTCAAAATGAGTATCGCGCCTTTGTAGACGGACATCCCCTTACCTTCGGACCCATTGAAATTCGCGATGCATCTGGCAAGGTACTCACCTATACGGGCAAAAATTCCGAGTTTGAAATTCGACTGCCCTACCCTTCCTTCTTGATTTTTGGTTACATCAAGGATGAAAAAGTTTTTGGCCATTATGCCGATTTGCGTGAAGGCATCGACACCATAATTTATGGATTGGGGTTAGATCTAATAGGAACGGTAGAAATATCTGCAGGTTCCGACAATGCCTTCATGGAGGAAATACGTCCGCGCGAGCTGGCTTTGAACGTAGGCGTTGGCTCCAATATTGAAAACATCATCAAAACATTAGGCGGCGTTAGTAGCAATAACGAGCTCTCATCGCAATTCAGCGTTAGAGGCGGCAATTTTGATGAGAACCTGATTTACGTAAACGATATTGAAATTTACCGACCTCAATTAATACAGAACGGACAGCAAGAAGGTTTGAGTTTCATCAATCCGGCCATGGTCGATCGCATCAAATTCAGCGCAGGCGGTTTCGGTGCGCAATACGGCGATAAAATGAGTTCGGTATTAGACGTGGCATACGTAAGGCCCGATTCCACACGCATCCAAACCACCTTGGGCACCATGCTCAATTCGGCCAGCATCGAAGGTTCCCACAAAAAAGTATCCGGAATCATCAGTTTCCGCCATTTTACCAATAGTTTACTCACGAGCACCTTGAACACAGACGGCACGTACAGCATGAATTTTGCCGATGTACAATCGTTTGTCACTTGGGAAATCAACCGACATTGGTCGCTGGATTTTCTCGGTAACTACGCCCGGAACGCCTTTCAACTGCGTCCGGAAAGCCGCACCACAGAGTTTGGCACCATACAAGCCGCATATCAGCTGAATGTGTTTATGGCCGGACAAGAAAATTTGAATTACGAGTATCAGCTGGGTGCCTTTACATTGAACTACCGTCCGTCGCTATGGGCAAAATATAAATGGATTGGCAGCCTTACTTCCATCAATGAAGAAGAATATTTCGATGTTCAAGGGGCATATAGCTTGAGTGAGCTGGATCGCGATTTAGGCTCTAGCAATCTGGGGAAACCCGTTCGCACCTTGGGCTACGGATATTATTTAGACCACGGGCGCAATCGGATGCAATCGCGCGTTTTGAATTTCTCTCATTTGGGAGAATTAGGAAAGAAAACTTCGAGAACCCAAATCAAATACGGGGTGCGATACAACCGTGAGGTGATTAACGATCGTTATTTTGAATGGCTTTACATGGACAGTGCCGACTATAATATTGCTCCTTGGAGCAGCAGTATCGATAGTATTGTACTCGACGATGTAGTTCGGGCAACAAATGAAATTAGCCGCAATCGCATCAGCAGTTATGTACAAGCAAAGCAGGTTTTAGACCGTCAGAAGAATTTCTGGATGGTGGCAGGCTTGCGTCAGAGTTGGGAAAGCATCAGCAAACAATGGCTGTGGATGCCACGGGTGGCCTTGTTCTACGAACCGCACAAAAATCATAATCTACGGGCTCCAGATAGTTTAAAGAGAACACCTAGCACCTATCGATTGGCTATTGGTGCCTACCATCAAGCGCCTTTTTATAGGGAGATGCGCGATTTCAACGGACAGTTGAACCGCGATTTACGCGCACAGGAGTCGTGGCATTTCGTATTGGGGATGGATCGCATTGTAACGTTATGGGGCAAGAAATTCAAGTATTCTTCGGAGGCGTATTACAAGCAGTTATCGAATTTAGATCCGTATTTGTACGATAATATTCGGATACGGTATTATGCGAATAACGCATCGAACGGCTATGCGGTAGGATTCGACAATCGCTTGTATGGTCAATTTAATAAGGGATTGGAAAGTTGGTTCACCTTGAGTTTGTTACAGAGCAAGGAGCGCATTTCGTATGTCGATGAAGCGGGGGTATCGCGTCAGAGCGATTGGCTTAGGAGGCCTACGGACCGCAGGATGAATTTTGCGGCCATTTTCCAGGACCGTTTGCCTCAAAATCCGAGTGTGCGGGTAAATTTAACTTTGAATATTGGCACGGCGGTACCGTATTATTTGAATGGCGACGCGCGGTATTCGTCAACTCCGAGTTTGGTGCCTTCCTATCGCCGGGTAGACATTGGATTCAGCAAGGTATTCCGAAAGAACGGCGGTAGAGCCACGCGAGCCAAGTGGATGAAAGAATCGTGGATCAGTCTAGACGTTTTCAATTTGCTGGACATTAATAATGTTATTGCCTACAGTTGGGTGAAGGATCTGAACAACGCGCGTTATGGGGTACCGGAGTATTTGACGGGAAGGATGCTTAATTTGCGGTGGTTTGCGGGGTTTTAAACCTCCATCAATGCCTGTAACCCTTCCAAGTACCGCCGTATCGGTACTGTGGGTTTGACTTTTGAATATTGCAACACTCCGTACAAACGAAAATCCACGTTTTACCCTTTTCTATCTGAATCCGATACAAAGTCGTGTGTTCGACCTTGCAGAGTTCGCAATTTTTTTCTTTCATTTCAATGGTTAATATAACACAACAGTCAAACACAAGTTGATAAAATAAAAATTAAAGTCATACCTCACATAGAAATTACTTCTCAAACGCAAATCAAATTAAAATATTTCCCAAAATCCTTACATTCAACATTACTATTCAATACTATGTTTAAAAAGTGCGATATATTTAATAATAAAACAATGCCAAAAGTCACTTTCAAACAGCATTTCACACTTCCGTTTATCGGGTATTCAATAAGTTAAACGAAGTGGCAGACAAAAAATGTATGCACCCATAGTACCTTTGCATGGCTATGAAAACGTTTCTGAAGTACTTCCTTACTTTCATCATTGGTGCTATTGCTGGACTCGCTGGCTTGGTTATAATAGCTTTGATAATTTTAGCTAGTGCTGATTTTTCAAAAGAAAAACCCGAAATCCCTTCTAACGGCATACTTCGCATTCAATTGCCCATTGATCTTGAAGAAAAAGGCAATAATGAATCGATAAACAGAATCTTTAGTTCGTTTTCAGGAAATACACCGTTGGCCTTAAATGAGTTTCGAGCAATTTTAAAGCAGGCAGCTGATGATAGCCGAATTTTGGGTATAAGTATCGATGCCGGAATGTTTGGAGGTGGTTTGGCGAAAGCACAAGAAATACGAGCCTGTATCGATAGCTTCCAGAAATCGGGCAAGCCCGTTTGGTGTTACAGCGAGAATTATTCAGAACAAGGTTTTTTTATTGCAAGCGCATGCGATCGAATTTTTGCCAACCCAAAAGGCGTAGGAGAATTTAATGGGTTCTCGAGTGGAATTGTTATGTACAAAGGAATGCTTGAAAAGTTAGGCATTGATGTACAAGTATTTAAAGTCGGTAAGTTCAAAGGTGCCGTAGAGCCTTATACCCAAGAACAACTATCGGATGACAATAGAAAACAAATTCAAGAATACCTTGGAAGCTTATTCCAGAATCAACTAAATCAGATTGCACAAGACAGAAAAATCAATCTAGATTCTCTAAAATCGTTTGCACTAAACGGTAATTCTTACCTACTTGAAAACTGTTTACAAGCCGGTTTGATTGATGAATTAGCTTATTACGATGAATACGAGACTTCCCTTAAAACCAAATACAAAGATTTTAAGTGGGTAGATTCAAAAAATTACAAAAATGGCGATGAGGAATATGAGTACATAGAGGAAAAGATTGCCGTTGTTTACCTCGAAGGGGAAATCATCCCCGGGAAATCAGAATCTGAAGGTCAAATTGCTAGCGATGATGTATGCAAATTACTTCGTAAAATTCGGGAAGACGAAGACGTAAAAGCTCTTGTTCTGCGCGTTAATAGTCCAGGCGGTAGTTCCGTTGCCAGTGATTTAATTGCAAGGGAAGTTTCCTTGATTAAAAAAACCAAACCCGTTATCGCTTCATTTAGTAACGTGGCTGCATCGGGTGGCTATTATATTTCTTGCTTAGCCGATAGTATTTTTGCCGACCGAAATAGCATCACCGGATCTATTGGTGTATTTGCGCTTATCCCGAATACGGCTCAGTTGTATAATAAAACGCTTGGATTGCGTTACGAATCGGTATCTACAGGTACAAATGCCGAATTATGGCGTCCTGACAAACCTTTAAATGAGTCACAACAACGCATCATGCAACAGATGATTGATGGCGTGTACGAAGATTTCACCAGCATTGTCGCAAAAGGACGAG
>JALRKL010000103.1 GCA_023268875.1 Bacteroidia bacterium | reverse complement strand
TCCAATGGTTCCGGAGGGGGTTAAAACCTTAGAAAAAGATGCCGTAAACTCAAAGTTATTCGATGAGCAACATGTAAAAATCGGGATTGCTTCTTTGAACCAACTGATGAACAATGGCGAAACCATAAGACATTTGATTTTTTAGGGTTGAAATCGTAAAACCCCTCCCTAAATTCCCAATACGCCAACCCCGGAAGGCCTTTTTAACAACCAGCCGGTAAGACTTCTTCTGGGTTTTGTAGCCGATAATACTTCATGAAGAACCGTGTCGGAGCGAAACAATACCGCTCGATTCATTATTGGCTCAATATCAATTTTTCTTTCTTCTTTATGGATGCGCAACTCTCCGCCATCGCCAGCTTGCCAGTTGGAATTCAAATAAATTATAAATGATATCATCCTGTTGGAACGCGCATCAAATTGATCCAAATGCGGTTTATAGAAGCCTCCCGGGGGATATAAAGCAAAATGGAATTCATAACCCTGTAAACTTAGGAACAACTCCCTTTTCAATTTTTCCATTAATTCTTCAATTAATTCAAAAAACACCTGCAATTTTTGGTCGCGTTGTTTATCTAACCAATACGTCATATCGGAACGAATTTCAGGAATGCGCTGTTCTAAATGAGCCTGTCCAATTTTCGCCGGTCGAAATTCCGTTTCCTGCTCTGTAAAAAAATGCAAAACCTCTTTTAATAAAACATCGGGAAGAAAATCATCAACCACAACAAAATCGTTTTCTGCGAGCGTATCAAACCAATTTGACCATTGCTCATCGCGGTATTCTAGATGCATTCTGTGATTGCAATAACGCCTAATTTCTTAAAATGTTTTGATTCGTAAAGTAATCAAATTTTACGCCTTAAACTTTGTTATTGGTTTATCCGAAGGATTCGTCAAATAATAATGTCGCCAATTTACGGGCATTCAAGTCGTTCTGAAATGTGGTACCGAGAACTTGTTCGCGCTGCGCTAAGACTTCCCCCGAGAAAGTTTTACTACTTAAATCTTCAATTAATTGTACCATTTCCGAAGGCGTATTCGCCACCGAACATAGCGATTCGAGTCCCGTTTCTTCGACCATAGGCCTATTGGCAATCACGAAGCGACCTCGATAAAGTGAATTGAGCAATTTCAACTTGATTCCAGTAGACTGAAAAGTTACCAGCACATTTGCGTGTGCGTTGGCAATGAGATCCAAAATATGATCGGCCGCAACGTCGGCCACCAATGTAATATTAGGATGCGATGCAACGGCCTTTTGAAGTGACTTGGAGGGCCTGCTGCCCGCGATTATGCAGTTTATATTTGTTTTTGGAAATACCTCTTGGGCTAAATATAGTGCCGCGCGATTATTTTCAGGAACAGAAAGATTGCCGTGATATAATATATAGGTTCCCTGCCCTATTTTTGATTGAACCGATTCATTAGAATGAAAGGCGGGCACGTATGTCGCATTTTTATATTCCGATTGGAAATAGGCCGTTTCCATTGGAGAAATTCCAGCAATTCCTTGAGCACTTCCAAGAATTTTCTCATAGGATTTTAATTTCCGTGCTTCTGTTTTAAAAAACAGGGTTTTCCACCAACGCTCTTCTGCCAATGCGAGTGCTTCATAATAATGGTGCTCTACGTTGTGCGCCCTAACAATCTTTCGCTTATCTGCTAATAGCGGATGATCTAAATAGCGCGTGGTATGAAGTCCTTCGAATAAAATTGGGGCATCATCGTACGCCAGCCGCTTCAATAATTTATCGGAGCTTCTGCTCGCCACAATGAATGGAAGTTTACCGGCAAAGGGATTCGACTTTTTTCTGGGATAATAATAAAGGGCATGTACCTCATCGCGCAATTCACGGGAGGGTTTCTTGCCTCCATATAAAAACACATGTAGGGTAACCTTTATATCCAAGTGAGCAAAAGCCCTTAACTTGAAAAACATATCGGTTGAACCACCATAATTCGGCGGATAAGGCAGGTCAAATGCAACGATATGCAGGTGTTTAGTCATTCCTGAAAATTTCGTGTAAAATTCGCGATTCTATTTGCCAATTCCATACCTCTCGCGCCTTTTTGCAATTTTCTTGATATTGTTCATGAGCTCGATCGTCGGTCATGAGCAATTCCAACGCTTCTTTAATTTTAGCATTCTCATGAGGAACTAGGATACCAACGGGAAATTCGGAACATAAATTTCGATACTCGATAAAATCATTGATTACCGATGGCAACAGTGAATGGGTATAATCGAAAAATTTATTATTCAGTGACAACTCATAGCTTCTTGAAACGGCTTCTGAAACATTATATCCAACCCGAGCTTTTTGCGTTAAAAAAGGCAGAAATTGAGGCAATACAAATCCTAAAAAATGCACCCTTTCAGAAATATTTTGCTGCCGCACCCGCTGTTTTAATTCTTCCAAGATATCGCCATCGCCAGCAATAACAAGATGGAAATTTGTGTCGTGTATAATATCTATCAATCGCTCCAAGCCACGTCCTTCGTTTACCGCGCCTTGATATAAAATAAAATCTTTGGACGGAAGTTTGAAATTAGGTATTTCGGCATTCTCAGTGGAATTTGAATCCAAAAAAGGTGCGTTTCGAATGACTAAAACCTTGCGATCATATCGATTTTCTAATTCAGTCGCGATTGCAGACCCAACGGTGTATACGGCATCAGCAGCGGGAATTACTCGAGCCTCTACCCAAAGCCAGAATCGTTGAATTACGGGTCGGCGCGAAACCTCTGGAACATAGGGGAACCATTCGTGTGAGTCGATAATCCATCTCCATTTCTTAATCCGTTTCAGCATCCAACCTGGTAATGCGGTGTCCAAATCTATCGAGCACAGTGCATCGCACTTTTCGAACAACAAGAATAAGAACAACCGAATATTGTATTCAACATAGAAGAATTTTCCTTTTTGGAAATAACAATACAATCGTTTTTGAGCGAAGTTTTTATTTTCAATTGGGCTCGAATCTTTTCGACTTCGGCCTACAAGCATTACTTCATGACCTTCATTTTGCATTACGGTACAGGTTCGAATCATGCGTTGATCCGAATTCAAATCGTTGGTAACCGTAAAAATGATTTTCAAGAGGACAAAATTAACTTATTGGAATCGCTTTTGAGAATTTCACCCTTATCAATTAATGATTCGAGTACTTCCAAGTATTTTTTGCGTTGTTCTAGAGGAAATCCATGACTCAATCCATGCAATTCGTCAGCTCCATTTCGGATTCGATTTAATATATCTTCTTTAACTTGTGCTAGCGTGGGCTGCGCATTATATCGTTTACATACGTCGCAAGAACCACAGTTGGGACTATCCAACTTGGTAAAGTACTTAATCCAAAAAGCCGATCGACAATTTTCTATTTTCGCATATTCCTGCAAACTTTTTAATGATTGAAGCCTTCTTTTTTTCAATTCATCCAACTGATCCATCTGTACTGTTGGATACATTACTCGTGGTTCCAGTAAGGTAATCAAAGGGTCTACGTTTTGCGGGATATAGTCGATAATATTGTGCTTTTGGAGCGTGTGTAACATCTTTATAATTTCTGGGGTTTCCTTACGAAGGCGTTTCCCGATTTGATGTTCTTGAAATGGGGCATACGAGTCAAAAACGCCCCCAAAAGAACGGAGTAAAATATCTAAAATTCCCTCATAAGCGAGGTAACGGATCTTGAAATCATATACTTCGGTATAATCGGCGGTAAACATAAAACGAGATTGCGTTTTTATTCCCTCATTTAGTTCTATCCATCCTAATTTTTCTATTGCCCGTAGTGAGAAATAAAATTCCGACACAGGTATTCGATATTTTTTTGCTGTTTCAAAGTAATTCAGAGGATAAGTTACATGCAACCCTTGCCCTGGAGACACCCCAATGGTATTCATAGTGGCATGATACACCCGTTTTATTTGGTTTTCGGTCGGATGCTGCATTTCTATTTGCTCTTTGGCACGTATCCAATCGCTTTCATCGTGAAATAAAATACAAAAACTTCGTTTGCCGTCTCTTCCAGCACGACCCGATTCTTGGTAATAATCTTCCGGGGTTGTGCTAGGAGCTGTATGGAATACATAACGAACATCTGGCTTATCTACTCCCATACCAAAAGCATTGGTGCAAACCATCACACGTACTTTGTTGTCAATCCAATCTTGTTGTTTAATTGTTCGTTCTTCATTTGCCAAACCACCGTGATAAAAATGTGCGGTGATACCCTCATTTTGAAGCCAAACCGCCGTTTCTTGAACCGCTTTTCGGGTTGGGGCGAAAACAATGGAGCACCCTTTGGTTTGTTTAAGTGCCTGGAGCAAAAGGGCGGATTTATTTGTGGCATTAATAGACTGAAATATAAGATTATCACGGCCAAAAGCGCCTTGATGTATTACAGGATCTTTGAGTTGTAAACCCGCGATGATATCTTCCTGTATCCATTGAGGGGCGCTTGCAGTAAATGCCGCAACGGGCACATTTGGGGGTAATAATACTCTTGCTTCTTTTATTTTGCGAAAAGAGGGGCGGAAATCGCTACCCCACATTGATATACAATGGGCCTCATCTATTATCAAACAAGACACATTCAAATTCGGGAGATATTCTCTAAATGATTCTGACAGTAAACGCTCTGGGGCCACGTATAGAAATTTATAATGCCCTTGAAGCACATTTTCCATTATTTGTTTCTGCTCTTTCCAAGATTGACCGCTGTTCAAAAATGCCGCAGAAATGTCTCGTTTTAATAACCCATCTACTTGATCTTTCATTAAGGCAATTAGGGGAGAAACCACCAATGCGATACCGGGCAAAATTATTCCAGGCACTTGAAAACAGATACTCTTTCCGCCGCCCGTTGGCAAGAGTGCTAAAATATCTCGCCCTTGCAGAATCGAATCAACTATTTCTTGCTGACCAGGCCTGAATGTATCATAACCCCAATATTGTTTTAATATGCCTACTGAATTTTCACTCATAGCAACAACCGTTGTCGCAAGTCTTCGATTTGTTGTAATTGTTTATTGAAATATCTCGCCCTACCAATTTCAGAAACCTCACTAATTCTATTGCTTTTTGACAGTAAATTTTTAGTCCATTCGATAGTTTGTTTGTTAAAGCTTTCATTTTTTGTTTGAATGAAATTAAACGTGTTGTAACTAATGTAGGTTGCATTTTGAACTTCAGAATTTAGCAAAACGCAATTATTCCCTATCATAACCTCACTGGCGTACATTTCAAACGTAGCTTCTAAAAATGTTTTTGAAACAGGATCGAATTTATTTCCTTGTTCGGCTTGCATTTTCACCATCTCAATCAGAGACTGCAATTCTTGAAGCAGTAAATTTAGGGTATCTTTTTGTTTAAAATAGCCTACTTGAGCATAATACTCAATTTGTTTTACGGTACTTTTAAGGGTGTCTTCATGCCAAATTTCAATTGACGGCATCTGTGAAAATACCTGAATAATCTTAGGCACTTCCGATCTCCAGCTATCAGGTATATGCACATCTTCCACAAATGCACTATTCAGTTGGGTATTGCCTAAAATTGATTTATTCCAATACACCATTTTGAAACGGGCCAATTGGGGAAAGAAGAAATGATAAAAAACCGGCAAATCCTCTGCAGCGTAGGTAATTTGCGCTTTAGGCCATTGCCGAATCCATTTTAAGTCAGAATGTAAGACGCTAAGATAATCGGTAAACCCTGAGATTTCGGTACTCAATTCATTTGTTCGGAAACTCACCATTTTAGAACTGCCCATCAGAGCACTATCTAACGATATATTATAGGTTTTAGCTAACAATACCATTTCTTCCAAAGACAAATCGGTTTCTCCTCGAAGTCTTCTGTAAGCGCTGTCGGCACTCACATTTAACAATTCTGAAACTTCATCGGCCAAGTTCAAATTGGACGGTATGGCTCGCTTCAATGTTGAAATAAAGTCGATTTGATGTTGTCGGTTTTCCATCTTGATTGAAATTATACGTTTAATCAATAATTCTAAAACTGAATTTCTTATGAATAGCAATATTAAACATTGTTTCCGAACGGAATTACGGATTTTCCGTAAAAGAAAAAAAACCCTTACGAATAATCCGTAGGGAAGCCCTATTTATTGTATCGAATATTGCTTCACACTTAAGCAAAAAACTATGAATATTAAAAATGTAATCAAATGGTCTTTCGGACTTATGCTCTTTGGAGTAAGTTTTACTTCTTTACAAGCTCAAAACGCAAAACCTTCTATCGCTGTAATTGATGTTGATGTGCGCGGTCACAAAATGAATGGGGCTCAAGCCATACAATTTGCCATCAATGAATTGATGCGAATTAACCAATATGAGGTAATGGACCGTTACGATATAGAGTATTTATCTAAACGAGATACCCTTTCACTAACTGGATGTTTTTCAAAAATTTGTCTCAAAGAGATCGGTACGAAACTAAAGGTAGATAAAATGTTTACGGGTAGTATCTCACAGCTGGGTGATAATCTCAATATTACACTGCGTATTCTAGATGTTAAAAGCGGGGTCTTTGAGTTAGTCAAAATCAAAGAATTTCTTATAATTCCAGGCAGTGAACTTCAAATGATGCGAATCTGTTTGAATGAAATGTTCAATTTACCCAATGACCAAGATATGGTTAACAAGTTGACACAGAGAACAGAATTTGACAATACCATAAACAATCCCTACACGCTGCGTCTTCGCTCGGATGGTCCTCGAATGGGAGCAACATTTGCAACCGGTTATCTATCTGACGTACTGACTCGCCCAGAAAGTGAAGGCGGTTACAACGGCAACCCATATATGTTTCAATTCGGATATCAATTTGAGAAGCAGTACTTAAATGAAGGCAATTTCCAAGCGTTATTTGAATTCATCCCTATGATAACGGGTTTGGATCAGGGACAATTCATTCCAAGCGTTACCCTTTTAAATGGTTTAAGAAACAACACCAACGGTTGGGAGTTCGCTTTCGGCCCTACTTTTAGCCTATCGAAATACACCGATGGTTACCTAAACGATCAAAATCAGTTTATCATAAATGCAACAGGCGGTAATCGCACGTTAGAAGAGGAAGCCCAATCTTTAGGAAAAAGTGTCGAAAGTCGCCCCGATAGCCGTGGCATTACTCAAATAACATATGGTTTTCTATTTGCTGCTGGAAAAACCATTAAATCAGGGAAGTTGAATTTACCCGTTAACATATTCGTTGTGCCGGGAAAAAATGGATTGCGATTTGGTGTTTCTATGGGTTGGAATGGAAAAGAGCGCTATCAATCTAATACACTGTAGAATTTGAAGCACACGTTAACCCGTAATTGCTAAATACGGGGTAGCTCAAGTGTAAATGTGGTTAATGGATTTGGCCGTCGGATAAAACTATTCGGCGGTCTGCCATTTGGGCCAATTCTAAATTATGGGTAACAATCACAAAGGTTAGATTAAAGTCATCGCGCATTTTCAAGAACCACTCATGTATCAGCTTGGCATTTTTTGAATCAAGGTTTCCGCTAGGTTCGTCTGCGAGTATAACCTTAGGATTTCTTGCAAGCGCTCTTGCGATAGATACTCTTTGTTGTTCCCCCCCTGAAAGTTGGGAAGGTTTATGTTCGAGTCGCTCTCCTAACCCAAAATACTCCAATCGCTCACGTGCTTGTGTCTTGGCTGCTTTAGAATCCACACCAGCAATAAGAAGTGGCATCATAGCATTTTCTAATGCAGTTAATTCTGCAATTAACTGATGAAACTGAAAGATAAATCCTAATTTTTCATTCCTGAATTTTGCCAATTCATTTCCTCGGAGCTGGGCACTTTCTATACCGTCAATGTTAACTGTACCTGAATCTGGTTTTATCAGTGAGCCAACGGTATGAAGCAAGGTACTTTTACCTGCACCACTTTCGCCAGTGATACACAAAATTTCCTTTTCTGGAACAAACAGATCGATTCCTTTTAGGATCTGCACGTTTCCGTAGGATTTGGTAATATTTCTACAAGAAATCAATGTTTTTAACAAATAATTTACCGGAATGGGCTCAAAGTTAGTTATTTTCGCAACGGATTCAACACAGCAAGTATTTTAATCCGAAATCTATATGAACATTCACGAATATCAAGCAAAAGAAATTTTAAAATCGTACGGAGTTGCGGTTCAAAATGGCTTTGTAGCCGAAACCCCAGAAGAAGCAAAAGCAGCAGCAGAAAGAGTTGCCTCTGATTACAACAGTGATTGGTGTGTTGTAAAGGCACAGATTCATGCAGGTGGTCGCGGTAAAGGAAAAATCAAAGGCAGCGAACAGCGCGGTGTACAGGTGGCAAAGTCTCCAGAAGGAGCGCAAGATATAGCCAAAAACATGTTGGGTGGAACATTGGTTACCATTCAAACAGGAGAGGCAGGAAAGGTAGTTAACAAAGTATTGGTAGCACAAGATGTCTTTTATCCGGGTCCAAACGAGCCGAAGGAATATTACATGAGTGTTCTTTTAGATCGTACAACAAAACGTAACGTAATTATTTACACTACTGAAGGTGGAATGGATATCGAAGAGGTTGCTGAGCATACTCCAGAAAAAATCCATAAAGAATGGATTCACCCAGCTACCGGTTTACAGCCTTTCCAAGCACGCAAAATTGCTTTTAACCTAGGGTTAGAAGGTACCGCCTTTAAGGAAATGGTAAAATTCGTAACCGCTCTTTATCGCGCTTACGAGGAAACAGATTCGGCGATGTTCGAAATCAATCCCGTGTTAAAAACCTCTGACGATAAAATTATTGCCGTAGACGCAAAGGTAAGTTTAGATGAAAATGCACTTTTCCGTCATAAGGACTATTTAGAGCTTCGCGATTTAGCTGAAGAAGACCCTACGGAAGTAGAAGCAGGCAAATTCAACTTAAACTACGTTAAGTTAGACGGTAATGTTGGTTGTATGGTAAACGGTGCTGGATTGGCTATGGCCACGATGGACATTAT
>JALRKL010000179.1 GCA_023268875.1 Bacteroidia bacterium | reverse complement strand
TAATCTTTGAACCTCTATTTTTGTCAAACCGTAACGCTCAAGCATATGCATACCCGTGACCCAAAACGTCACATCAAACCCTTGATCACGTGCTAACAATGCAAGGGGCTCAAGCTTACCAAAATCTGCGCGAGTACCTGTTACAAATAAAAGTTTACGCATTCTTGCCACTGTTATCAACTTCTTTGACATTCGTCATAACCTTATAGATAGAGTTGTACAACAAACACTAAGTGCAAGAGTTCCAAAATAATGTTAACAGACCGAGTTGTAATCTGCATGAAATGGGGTACCCTTTATTCGGCGGATTACGTGAACGTACTCTTCAACGCATGTAAAGCGAATATTACTGGCGATTTTAGATTTGTATGTTTAACGGATCATGCTGAAGGTCTCGCAAACGGGGTCGAAGCGTTTCCTATACCGGATATTGGCCTCGAACAGTCGCATTGGAGACACGGGGCGTGGCCAAAAATAAGCGTATTTAAGCAACAACTCTATGGACTAACAGGCCGCGGCTTATTTATTGACCTAGATACTGTGATCTGGGCTAGTCTCGATGAATTTTTTGAGTGTGAAGGAGACTTTATTGCGTTGGACTCTGCACCTTGGCGTTATGTCGACTCACCACCAAGGACAGGGACTGGAATCTTTGCATTCGATTTTGGAAAAATGGGCTGGGTTGTGGAAAAGTTACGCAGGCAACGGGACAAACTTATAAACGAATATAAGATTGAACAAGACTATTTGCATGGTGAGCTTTCTGGTATCAGATATTGGCCACAGGAGTGGATTAAAAGTTACAAGTACCATCTCCGCCAGCCTTTACTAATTGACCGATTTAAAGGACCTTCACAACCTAATCAATCTGTAAAAATAATCTGTTTTCACGGCAGACCGCGGCCTATAGACTTAATCTGCCCACCTCAGGGGAATTGGGATCGTTTTCCACATTATGGGAAAGGGCCAGTTCCTTGGATGGTCGAATACTGGGTTAATAATGGCGGTAGTCTGCAACAATGACGAAGTTAATTATTTCACTAACAACGGTACCTCCACGCTTTCCATATATTGGAGAAAACCTCAGAGGGCTGTTAAGGCAAAACGCAGAAATCGATGCCATAAATCTTTACATTCCTAAACAATACAAGCGCTTTTCGTATAAAGAATATGAACTGCCCATCTTACCAGAAGGCGTAAATTTACGCATCGTTCCGCAAGATTATGGGCCTGCAACCAAAGTTTTACCTGCGGTAAAAGAATATAAAAACCAAGATGTAATGATCTTATTTTGTGACGATGATAAGGTTTATGACCCAAGTTGGGCCCAGAGATTTATACAAGCTGCTGAAGAGCGCCCCGGGCATGCAATATGCGAGGAAGGGGGTTTTCTCAAAATGCCCAATTATGCGGCAAACGACTGGACCTCAAATCGTAAACCGCAAGCACAATTTCTCAATAAAAATATTTTGTATAGGGTCAAACGGGCAGTGTCACTTGGAACATGGAAGCCGTCTAAGGGCACTTCTTCAGGATATGTCGATATATTAGAAGGCTGGGGCGGTGTTCTAGTGCGTCCAGAATTCTTTGATCAACTGTCATTTGAAATCCCAGAATTACTGTGGACCGTGGATGATGTATGGCTGTCAGGCTGTTTGGAGCGGTGCGCGGTACCTATTTGGCTAAATGTAAAAAATAAAGTACGCGCTTCCGCAAACTCTAATGAGATTAAAGATGCTGCTTTGCGAAACTTTGTATACAACGGCTACGGTCGCGTCGCAGCAAATCGTGCATGTATAAAATATTTTCAGGAAAAATATCGAATCTGGGGCGGTTAACAACCCATATGGAGTGATATTTATTGTACAGCGATCCACAGGATTAACTAGAAAATAGAGCAAATTGTTGTGACAAAATTTATCTTTTCGAAAATAAACTACACAAAAGTATCTTTGACCCACACTCAATCCAAAAAATTAATTTACTGCCCGCACGACATAGACGTTTTACCTGGAACGTATTGTAATGATACCATTCTTCCATAACCATATAAAACGACGCACATAATTACTGAGCTTAAGAAAATAATGCGGTGCCCTCTTTAATTTATGCAATTTATGCACATTATCATTATGGTCCCCTGTGATGTAACTCAATCCATGGTCAACAGGGCGAGCGGAGAAGGGCTCCAACCCAGTAAGTCTAATGTCGTGTACAAAAAACCTGTTTAGCTCGTGATCATGCGCTCTTGTTATTGGCAAGAAGGAATGTGAAAGTTTCTTGGCGACCAATGGATGTATAAGATAGCAAGCGTTACCTGTGAACGGACCCCAGTAATAGTTTAATTCAAAATTTTCTAATCGCTGGACCGTTATCGGACCGATAGCCCTTATTTTTGAAAATCGACAAATGTCCCAAGCATCCTGAAGACCAAGTGCATTTTCTAAAGCTTCTAAAAAGTTTTTTGAAAAAGTCACATCGTCCTCACAAATTAGTACTGGTTTATTCAAAAAACTCACTTTTTTCCAAAGATCGACGTGGGCCATATAGCAGCCAAGATGCCCCATTGTTAACTTAGCGCCCATATTGCGCTCCCATAATTCAACATCGGTATTTGAAAGTAACTGCTCCCTCCATGAGTTCGCGTCCACCCCATTAAAAAACTGAAAATGCAACCCGAGACTGGAAAACTCACGCTGAACTCTCTCACGTCTATCATGTGCATCCGGTAGACTAATCACGTAGATATCCAAGTTCAAATCTGATGACATGTTTCAACCTCGTGATTTATTTTAACAAATCTATGGTTAGTTCATGCAACTTAACCCGTTGTCGATTTAACTCTAAGAACCGGAGCTTCATCAAACATTAATGTCCCAAAATCTGCGATAAGAACAGTTTGGTACGATCAGATTTTGGATTGTTAAAGAATTCTTCTGGTTCATTTTGCTCTACAATCTGACCTTCGTCCATAAAGATGACGCGGTTTGCAACCTGACGCGCAAAACCCATTTGAATGTAATCCGCTAGATGGAATTGCTAATATTAAATTATTTTTTTTGATTTTATTTTTATTTAAGATTTTATTTTTACCAACAATACCAACAGCAAAACCAGCTATATCAAATTTACCTTTTGAATAAGTGCCAGGCATCTCTGCTGTTTCTCCACCTACAAGTTCACAATCTGATAGTTTACAGCCCTTAACTATTCCTTTAATGATCGATTTAAGTTTAATTAAATCAATCTTGTTTATTGAAATGTAATCTAAAAAAAG
>JALRKL010000210.1 GCA_023268875.1 Bacteroidia bacterium | reverse complement strand
GTCGATAAATAGTGGATAAGGACACATATCAAATATAAGGATAAAATCCGAAGTTTTTGAAATGCCCAAAAAGCGATAATTCTTACCCACTTTCTCCCACATATATAAAAATGCTTGAAAATAAAGGGTTTTAGAATATATTTGCATTATACATCGCTCCCTTAATGGCGCCTAAATCTCCCAAAACCACTGCAAAGTGGGACTCTGTGGATAAGTGGTGGTTAATTTTGGGAGAATGTGGGAAATTGTGGGAAATTCTGTAGTTATTTAGCAGATGAAACCAACACACGTATGTCTGGACTGATTGGAGAATATTATTGCAAGCTGGATGCCAAGGGGCGTTTGTCCCTTCCATCGCGACTTCGCACTCAGATTCCTGAGGCGGCTGGCAATATGCTCGTAATTAACCGGGGATTCGAACAGTGTTTGGTGTTGTACACTAAGGAAGACTGGCTTAAAGAAACCGAAAAGCTTAACGCTGTAGATGACTTTACCAGTCCGGAAATACGTAGATTCAAACGTATTTTTACCAACGGTGCCAATATTCTGCCCATCGATAACGCCCAAAGAATCCTTATTCCAAAAAAATTAATGGAATATGCCGGACTCGCAGACGAAGTCGTTTTGAGTGCATTTGGCAACAAGGTTGAAATATGGAGCAAAGAACTCTACGAATCTGAATTGGATGTAGAATCTACAGAGTTAAGCGAATTAGCTCGAAACTTCCACGACCAAAAGAAAGCCTTAGGAGAGTAAAACACCCCACTCGTGTTGGTCTCACTGTTACACATGGAGACCACATACCACATACCCGTTTTGTTTAAGGAAAGCATCGATGCTTTGGTCCTGAATCCCTCAGGCACCTATATAGACCTTACTTTCGGTGGAGGGGGGCATTCCAGCGGTATACTCAAAGCACTTGACTCCAAGGGTCGGTTGATTGCTTTTGATAAAGACACCGACGCACATAAAAATACAATTGACGATAAACGACTCACACTCGTAAAACATAATTTTAGATACTTAAAGCAATACTTGGCCTATCTCGGCATTTCAAAAGTAGACGGCATACTTGGAGATTTGGGAATTTCCTCACATCAAATAAACACCGACTCGAGAGGGTTTGCGCATCGTTTTAATGGACCCTTAGACATGAGAATGGACCCTTTGAGTTCATTAAGCGCAGCAAATATCCTTGACACATACAGCGAAAAGGAATTATTACGAGTATTCAATGAATATGGGGAAATTAAGAACGCCTTTAAACTTGTACATCACATAATTCCCCAACAAAACACCGGCAAATTCGATACCGTTGAAAGCTTCAAACACGCCATAGAAACGCTTATCCCTCAAAAAGATCCGTCTAAATATTTATCTCAGGTTTTCCAAGCCTTGAGAATTGAAGTAAATCAGGAAATGTCTGATTTGCAAACGCTGCTCGAAGACGCCGCTCAATTGCTGAAAGTCGACGGTCGATTGGTTATTATATCATACCATTCACTGGAAGACCGTTTGGTTAAGAATCTCCTCTTAAAAGGGCAATTAAAAGGGCGTTTAGAATCAGATGTATTCGGTCGCGTAAGCTTGCCTTTTAAAGCAGAGCCCCACAAAGCCATCATCCCCTCAGAGGAAGAAATATCCATCAATCCCCGATCTCGCAGTGCCAAAATGCGCGTCGGAATAAAATTAGCTACGAATGAGTGATTTAAATAAACAGGACAACACCCAGATCCCTAACGACAATTCCCAAGAACGATGGAATACTTGGCGCATTATTAAATGGGTATTAATCGCTTTCCCCATCTTGATTTTTTACATCTACAATTCTTTGCACACGGCAAAGTCAATTAAAAAGAAAAACGAATTAAGTAAAACACTAAAAGAACTGCATTCAGAGCGTATCAGCCTTGAAAGTGAAATAACGCAAGCCAGCAAACAAACCCGCTTGGCTGAGCAATTAGAGACTAAGGGCCTTAAAGAAATCAGCACACCCCCTAAAAAGATCGTACGTGACCGCAAATAAACCAAATACACGCAAAGAAATTTTGAATCGTGCCCGCGTCATTTTCGCGTTGGTAGCTGTTTTTGGCATCTATATTTCCGTGGCCATTTTCAAACTACAAAATGGAATGGCAAAGGACTTTAGCATCAAACAGGAACGCAAAAATACCCGGGTTAACAAAGTATTCGGAATAAGAGGAAACATATATGATGGTGATGGTGGATTATTGGCTACATCAGTACCTACCTATGATATTATGTGGGATTCACGAGTAAATGCCTTAACCGAAGAACATTTTAATGAGAAGGTTGATTCACTTTCATATCTGCTTGCTTTGAATTTCCCTCAAAGAAATCAAACTGAATGGCTGAATAAACTAAAGTCACTGAGGGCTGTTGGGCACCGTTATTATACCCTTTTGAAAGATGTGTCCTTTGACAAGGTTCGTGAACTTAAAACATGGCCACTGATTCGAGAAGATAAATT
>JALRKL010000200.1 GCA_023268875.1 Bacteroidia bacterium | reverse complement strand
ATTGATTTTAGGATACGGTGGGGGCAGCGCCGCTCAGATCATTCACGATGAAATCAATGCAGATGCTCAAATTATTGGGGTAGAATTGGATTCGGAGGTGGTGGCGTTAACCGAGAAATATTTTTATAAAAACGGTGTGAAGCTCATTGCCGAAAATGCGTTTCAATATGTGGAGCGGGCGGTGAAACAGGAATGGCAATATGATGTCATCATTATTGATTTATTTATTGATTATAACATCCCCTCGTTCACGGATGATTTTTGGTTGCAACTGAAGCAATTATTGAATCATGAAGGAGTGGTTGTGTTGAATACCCTTCTTGAGGAAAAGGCATTTGAAAACCTAGGTGAAGAAATCCGCAGTTACGGGTTCATCACCCAAGCCTGGAATGAAATTCGCGAGAATCGAGTTTGGGTTTTTCGAAAGTAAGAAGTGACAGCCGTGTGAAATGCGGTGAGTAAAGCGATTCCCTCTACAAAACTCTACGATTCAATTATTTGCAATTATTGAAAATTAGGTGCGAGCACCAATTCTTTAGTGCCATGGCTGTAATCGTAAAAACCGCGACCGCTTTTTACACCTAAATCGCCAGAGGTTACCATATTAACCAATAACGGACATGGGGCATATTTTGGATTTCCTAATCCTTCGTAAAGCACATTAAGAATGGCTAAACAAACGTCTAACCCGATAAAGTCAGCCAATTGCAAGGGACCCATCGGATGTGCCATTCCTAATTTCATGATAGTATCAATTTCGTTCACACCAGCTACGCCTTCATGTAATGAAATGATGGCTTCATTGATCATTGGCATCAAAATACGATTGGCAATAAATCCAGGATAGTCTTGGGTGAGGGCGGGAACTTTTCCTAATTCTTTAGAAAGTTCCACTATGCTTTCGGTGATGTTTTTATCGGTTTTAAAACCTTCAATGATTTCCACGAGCTTCATAACGGGCACGGGATTCATGAAGTGCATTCCTATAACTTGTTCGGGTCTTTGGGTTACCGATGCAATTTTGGTAATGCTAATAGAAGAGGTATTAGATGCAAGAATACAGGCATCGGGAGCAAATGCGTCTAAGTCGCGGAACAATTGCAATTTAATTTCTACATTTTCAGTAGCGGCTTCTACGACTAAATCGGCATGGGCAACTCCTTCTTTTAAAGAGGTAAATGGAGTAATATTCGAAAGGGTTTGTGTTTTTTGTTCTTCGGTGATTATTGACTTTGCTACTTGGCGATCGAGGTTTTTGGCGATAGTGGCTAATGCTTTATCGAGCATTTCTTGTTTCAAATCTATCAAGTTAACGCTGAATCCATTTTGAGCAAATACATGTGCGATTCCATTTCCCATGGTGCCGCCTCCGATAACCGAAATATTTTTCATGGTGCAAAGGTAAGATTTACACCGACAATTTTTATAAGGTCGAAATATGTTCTATATTTGCACCCCCAATTTAGGGCTACTATATCCTGATATGAAGTTATCCCAGTTTAAATTCGAATTACCCGAAAAACTTATTGCTCAAGAACCATTAAAAACACGCCACGAGAGCCGTTTGATGGTTGTTGATCGTAAAACACGCACGATCGAACATAAAATGTTCCACGATGTATTGGATATTTTCAACGAAGACGATGTGTTTGTTGTGAATGATACCAAGGTTTTTACAGCCCGTATGTACGGACAAAAAGAAAAAACCGGCGCACAAATTGAAGTTTTTTTATTGCGTGAATTGAACCACGAATTGCGTTTGTGGGATGTTTTGGTAGATCCTGCTAGAAAAATCCGTGTTGGAAATAAATTATATTTCGGTGATGACGATTTAGTAGCGGAAGTAGTAGACAATACTACCAGCCGCGGTCGTACCATCCGTTTCTTGTTCGATGGTGATGATGAGGCCTTCGACCGTGTTGTAAAGAAATTAGGCGAAACGCCAATTCCTAAGTACATCGACCGACCTGTAAAACCGGAAGATGAGCAGTGGTATCAATCCCTATTTGCTCAAAATGTTGGCGCAGTAGCGGCTCCTGCTGCTCAACTGCATTTCACGCGCGAGTTGTTAATGCGCATGGATATTAAAGGTATTAACTTTACGAATGTTACCTTGCATTTGGGGTTAGGTGCTTTCCGTGATGTGGAAGTCGAAGATTTGACAAAACACAAAATGGATAGTGAATATTACCGGATTACCCAACAAACCTGTGATGCAGTTAATCAGGCCATTGAAAATAAAAAACGTGTAGTTGCCGTTGGTGCTTCGGTTATGCGAACATTGGAATCTAGTGTAAGTTCTTCACGTACCCTGAATCCAAGCGAAGGTTGGACGGATAAGTTCTTGTTTCCTCCTTACGAGTTCAATATAGCCAATGCTTTTATTACTAATTTACACGCACCTGAATCTCCTTTATATATGATGGCTTGTGCGTATGCAGGTCATGATTTTATGGTAGATATCTATCAAGAAGCGATGAAAGAAAAATACCGCTTTTTGTGTTATGGTGATGCCATGTTGATTTTGTAAAATCCGAGTCTATGGCCACAAAAATTTGTATCTTTGTGGCATAATTGCCCAGTTGGTGAAATTGGTAGACACGCCATCTTGAGGGGGTGGTGTCGCAAGACGTGCTGGTTCGAATCCAGTACTGGGCACAAAGCTTTACTTCTAATCTTAAACTGTCTAACTTCTAGTAGTGGATATTCAGACCAAAATATTTTCGCAGTTGACAAATTTGAAGGATTAAATATTCTTTACTCAGAGACAGAATACTCCAACCGAAATATTAATGATTCAGAATATTGGAATAACTAGACGGTCTTTTTCAAAGGAAGAAATAGCCAAATTGCAATACTAACGGTACCTAACCAAAATAATCCCAACAGCGACCCACTGGAAAAGTTAAAACCGTAGAAGCAGGCTCCTGTTAATCCCCCAACTAACAACCCTCCTAAATGGCCTTCATGGGCAATATGCTGAGGATTTTTGGCGTATGTAAGTCCGATTGAAATTAGGGCAAATAATATTCCAAAAATGTACGCAGGTAAATAACCTGGTATTAGAAAAATACCAATGGGCATTTCGGGGTAAAGGTAAAATGCGAGCATAACCAAACCGCTAACTCCGCCTGAGGCGCCTACGGCTTGATAATCGCTGAAATTTCTTTTACGCCACCACATTACAAGGGAGCTTCCCAAAACAGAAGCTAAAAAAATAAGGGCTGTAGGTATGGATCCGAAATTTTGTACTAGAATGGGACTAAAATTATATATCGCGAAAGAGTTCACAAACAAGTGCATCCAACCCGAATGAATAAATCCGGAGGAAATAAGCCGATAGAATTCGCGATTTTTACGAAGTTGTTTAATGCTGAATACGCTCTTTTCATAGGCTTCAATATTGTTGGATAGCAGCAATTGTGCGGCTATTAATACGATTATGATATTTAGGGTGAAATCCATTAGGGCTGATAAATGATTCGGCCGTTGCCGTTTTCTTGCGATTCGAAACGATAAAATTCCGCGGGTTTAATAATTACGTTTCCGGAGTTATATAAATATAAGTAGGCCTGTTTTTCGGGGGAAACATAGCAATCCCGTTGGGTGAAATGCCAGAAATAGGCGTCGTGGCAGCGCATGTTACGAGCATTTAGTTGTGATCCGGCTTCCACCGAAAAGGAAAAAAGGGTTCCTCGCCCGCTTAAGTTTAGCGAACCTAGATTGTTGCATTTTCCGGTGATATCGTTAAAATTCACCCATAAATCGTTCTCTAAAACAGATCGCATTTCAATGTCAAGGGCTTCTCCGAATAGCGTATCGGAGCAGTGCCATTTGGAAGAACCTTCGATATATAGTTTTTTGTAACGGTGTAAATTAAGGGTTATTTTCGGTCTGATACTCAGGTCTTGCATCCACTTTGCTTGATTATTGTCTTTTATAATGAGAATTTGATCATCGAGGGTATGTGTTATGTTTTGAATGAGATCTTCGGGATATTCGATAGTATATGATTCGGGGACGGTGGTGTCTTGTTTTAGGTATACGTCAAACTTTTGTCCGATTCTTAAAATGCCGGTGCTGTATAAATTTCTAGTTAGGCTGATGTTAGGTCCGACGTTGCCGAGATTCCAGCGCGAGCAACTTCCCAATAGAAAACAAAAGCAAACCAAGAACAAAGTAGATAGTAGTACGAGTAGGTTTGATTTATTGAAGAACATTTGGATTGTAACAAGACTTGTAGTTCTTACAAATTTGGAGAAAGTAATTTACATTTGTTCTACAACAATGAAAATAAGCAAGGTTAATTTGAGATTGGGATTAATAATTGTTTGGCTCGGGTCAGTGGCTGGGGTAGAGGCGCAACGGGATTTGGACAGGGTTGGAATGACACCCCGGCAGGAAGCGGGGAAATTGCTTGATAAAGGATATTGCGATGATTCATATGCCATTTATGCCCGTTTATATTCGCAAGATTCATTAATGATGGATTTTCTCGGAATGGCACGGAGTGAAACGTGCAGGAGGCGATACGAAGAAGCAGATCGTATGCTGCGTTGGGCCATCGATCGAGACTCTATGTATGTACCTGCCTATTACGCCATGGGAAAGAATTTTATTGCCCAAGCTCAAGAGGATAGCGCACTGCTTTATTTTAAGACCTATAATTCGGTTACCGAAAGGAAAATCAGAGCTACTGGAACTTCAGAATCAGAAGATCCACGTGCTTGGTTGTATATTGGTAATATTTATCGATTTCGCATGCACAGAAAGGGTATTACCGATAAGGAATGGATTGCCATGATGTCGGCGTATGAAAGGTATTTGGAAATCAAACCCAATGACCCTGCACAATACCAACTGAGGATGTTTTTGGAACGCGCTACCGAAAAGAGACCGGACCCCGATGGTGTATTGATTTGGGACGAAAGGCCCTAACTTTGTGGAATAAACGTGGGATTCAATAAAAATAAGATTATCAATGATCCGTTGCATGGTTTTTTGACTATTCCGACGGATTTGATATTTGATGTAATTCAGCATCCGTATTTTCAACGGTTACGCCGTATACGGCAATTGGGTATGAGTGATTGGGTATATCCAGGTGCGACTCATACGCGATTTCATCATGCCTTAGGGGCTTTGAATTTGAGTTTACAAGCCATGGATACCCTGCGCCGAAAGGGTGTTGATATTACCGACGGAGAATACGAATCAACCGCACTGGCCATATTGCTGCACGATGTGGGGCATGGACCTTATTCTCATACCTTGGAACACACTTTAATTCAAGGGGTGCACCATGAGGATATTTCGATTCGAATCATGGAACGGTTAAACGGAATCTTCGAGGGTAAATTAGACTTGGCGGTTCAGATTTTTAAAAACGAATACCACGAAAAACCATTTCTCAGTCAGCTAATTTCGGGACAATTGGATATGGATCGCCTGGATTATTTGTTGCGCGACAGTTTTTACACCGGTGTAAGTGAGGGAATTGTGGGGGGTGAGCGGATAATCAGTATGTTGAATGTTAGCGATGGCAATTTGGTTGTGGAGGAAAAGGGAATTTATTCCGTTGAGAAGTTTTTAATTGCTCGTAGACTGATGTATTGGCAGGTATATCTTCATAAAACGGTGATTGCCGCTGATGCCGTGTTGGTGTCGATATTGCAAAGAGCGCGTGTATTGGCTCATAAAGGACATATGTTGGGTTCCTACCACCCATTATTGCATTTTTTGATGAACGAGATCGATACCGAGCACTTTAACGATGAGGACTTAGATTTATTTTTGGTACTAGATGATATTGATATCATGGCAAGTGTAAAGCAATGGCAATTTCATGAGGATGCAATTTTATCTACCCTCAGCAAAAGATTATTAAATAGGAAACTGCCAAAAGTTAAGATTTCCACGCGTGATTTTGATGCCATTGAAGTTGCGGAAGCTACCGAACAAGCTATAGGGAAATTTGGATTTGGAGAAGGGGATACGGTGCAATACTTCGTCAAAACGGGCGTATTGGAAAATCATGCGTATAAATCAGAAGGAGGGGGTATTCGGATTTTGAGTAAAACTGGGCGCGTTCGCGATGTTGCCGAAAGTTCGGACAATTATAATTTAGCTGCTTTGAAAGAAACGGTTACCAAGTATTATCTAACCCACTGGTTGCATTGAAATATACACCTAAACAAAATGGCGTAAGGGCCAAAAAACACCTAGGACAGCATTTCTTAGTCGACGACGAAGTTGCAAGAAAAACAGCCGAATTGGTTCCAGAGGATTTGGATATTTTAATTGAGGTAGGTCCCGGTACAGGCGTTTTAACCGAATATTTATTTCCCAAATGGAAGGATAAATTAATTTGTGTAGAATTAGATACCGAATCGGTTGCTTATCTAAAAACAGCCAAATGGGCAGCCGGGTTAACCATTATTGAGCAAGACTTTTTGCAATTAGATGTGCGGCCGTATCAAGGAAAGCGAATCGGTATAATCGGAAACTACCCATATAATATATCTACCCAAATTGCATTTAAAATTTTAGAGGAGGATTGGAATGTGATTTCTTTTGTGGGAATGTTTCAAAAAGAGGTAGCTGAGCGCTTCTGCGCTAATTCAGGATCAAAAGTTTATGGAGTTACTAGCGTTTTATTGCAGTCGTTCTATAGCTGTTCTTATTCTTTTACGGTGGGAGAAGAGGCATTTTTGCCCCCACCGAAAGTTAAAAGTGCCGTTATGACGGCAAAGAAAATAGAAACAGGAGAATTACCGGCTTGGAAGCCTTTAAAATCGTTGGTAAAAATGGCATTTTCTCAGAGAAGAAAAACCCTAAGCAATGCATTAAAACCTTTCTTATCGAGCAATAGCAGGTTTATATTACCTGAGGAGTGGAAGGGACTTCGTGCAGAAGCTTTATGTGTTGAAGATTACCATAAATTGGTGCAACAATATATACATTCAACTGATTGATTTATTGGAAGAAAGGAATTTGCATGTCAGTAAACTGACGTAATTTGTGTTTCTTTTTTCAAAAAAATGCGCCTTTAGTGAATAAATAACGTGAATGAAGTCCTAAATTTGTAGCGAAAACCCTATTTGGAAAAGACATGAGAATTGATACCCTTAGAATTCGTCTGAATTCAATTTTCAAAAAATCATTGGCAGTGCTGAGTTTTGTATTGGCTCCAATGATGTTATTGGCAGCCGATGTGATTGAGCCTCCGAAAGAATTTAGCATCGCTAACTTCGATTGGATTACCATTTTATCGGTGTTGTTGGCACTATTAATCATCCTGGTGATTGCACGTGCATTCGACATTGGTGCATTAACTGAAAAAATAACCGGTAAAACAGTCGTTAGCTGGAATAACATCAACGCTTGGGTTGCAATCATCTTCTTGGTGGCTGGACTTTTTGGTGTTTGGTATGAATTGAAGGTTCACGGTCCTTTGTTGATGTTGGGTAACTCTGCATCGTTGCACGGAGATACGTATGACTCGATGTTCTATTGGACCTTTGGCTTTACTTTCTTTGTATTTGTCGTAACTGAAGTTTTGTTATTCTATTTCATGTTCCGTTATCGTTACAACGAGAATCGTAAAGCTTTATATTATTTCCATAACAACAAATTAGAGATTATTTGGACCATAGTGCCTTCTATTGTGCTAACATTTTTGGTACTTCGTGGTTTTACGACTTGGTCAAAAATTACCACTGAAATACCAAAAGAAAGTCAAGAAATAGAAGTATTTGCTTATCAATTTGGTTGGAAAGCACGTTACGCAGGTGAAGATGGTTCTTTGGGTAATCAAAATTTCAACTTTATATCAGGCTCTAACCCTCTAGGTGTTGCCGAGGCAGGCCAAGTGGATGAATTGGTAAAAGAGTTAGAAGGCGAAATCAGTAAATTAGAAGCTTTCAAAGCAAGCGCAGATGATTCTATTTTAGCCTGGAAAGGTCGTTATGATCGTTTCGTAGCTACAGGCTTATCTCGTACTTATCCAGAAGATTTCAAAACCCTAAAAACGAAATTCAACGATGGTGTAAGTGGTGCTTATGTTCGTACTTTAGAAAAGGATATTAAACGCAAACGTACTGCTCTTAATCGCATTGCAGAATACAAAAAAGACGATGGTTTCTTCGATGGAACTGCTAATGACGATAGAGTAACCACTGAAATTGTTTTGGTTAAGAACAAGCCATACATTTTCAAATTTAGAGCGCGCGACGTGATTCACTCGGCTTACATGCCAGACTTCCGTGTGCAAATGAACTGTGTTCCTGGCATGCCGACTCAGTTTGCTTTTACGCCTACAATGACTACTACAGAAGCGCGTTCTATTAAGAACAAGCCTGAATACGATTACTATTTATTCTGTAATAAAATTTGTGGTGCTGCGCATTATAATATGAAGATAAAAGTAACCGTAGTTGAAAACGAAGCAGAATACAATACTTGGTTGGCTTCACAGGCCCCATTAGTAGCGCCGAAGGTGGCGGAGCAGACTCCTGCTGCAGAAACCGAAGGCATAGAAACAGAAGCAACGGACAATACTGTTGCAATGAATTAATAACCTCCGAAAAAGAAATATACAGATATGAGTACAGCCGCTTTACACGCAGATTCACATCACGACCATCACGAACACAAGGAAAGCTTTATAAGCAAGTATGTGTTTTCGATGGATCACAAAATGATCTCCAAGCAATTCCTAATTACGGGTATTGTTATGGGTATCATTGGTATGACAATGTCTTTAATTTTCAGATTGCAGTTGGCTTGGCCTGATGAGCAATTTGGATTCATGGAAACCCTTTTGGGGAAATGGGCCGTAGACGGTAAACTAGATCCTAATTTTTACATGGGATTGGTTACAATCCACGGTACAATCATGGTATTCTATGTATTAACAGCAGGATTAAGTGGTACCTTTAGTAACTTATTAATTCCATTACAAGTCGGTGCGCGTGATATGGCATCGCCGTTCATGAATATGCTCAGTTATTGGTTCTTCTTGGCCAGTTCGATTACCCTTTTGAGCAGTGTATTCATCGAAACCGGACCAGCTTCAGGTGGATGGACAGTTTACCCTCCTTTGAGTGCTTTAGAAAAAGCTATGCCTGGTTCCGGATTAGGTATGACTTTGTGGTTGAGCGCGATTGCTTTATTTATCATTAGTTCGTTATTGGGCGGTATTAACTACATATCAACAGTATTGAACATGCGTACCAAAGGAATGAGCATGAACCGCATGCCATTGACCATTTGGGCGTTCTTCTTCACGGCTATTCTAGGATTGTTGTCGTTCCCTGTATTATTAGGTGCGGCATTGTTCTTGATCTTTGACCGTTCTTTTGGTACGAGTTTCTATTTATCGGATATTTATTTGGAGGGTGTAGGTGCACTAGAAAACATTGGAGGTAGCCCTGTATTGTACCAACACTTATTCTGGTTCTTAGGTCACCCAGAGGTATATATTATTTTGATGCCAGCGCTTGGAATTACTTCTGAGGTAATTTCAACAAATGCCCGTAAGCCTATCTTTGGTTACACGGCGATGGTAATATCCTTGATGGGAATATCATTCTTATCGTTCATCGTATGGGGTCACCACATGTTTATTACGGGTATGAACCCATTCTTAGGTTCGGTATTTATGATACTTACCTTAATCATTGCCGTACCATCAGCGGTTAAGGCTTTTAACTATTTGACCACCTTGTGGAAGGGTAATTTACGTTTTACACCGGCAATGTTGTTCTCTATTGGGTTGGTATCGTTCTTTATCTCAGGTGGTTTAACGGGTATCTACTTAGGAAACGCCGCTTTAGATATTCAATTGCACGACTCCTATTTCGTAGTGGCTCACTTTCACTTGGTAATGGGTTCTGCAGCAATATTTGGTATGTTGGCGGGTATTTACCACTGGTTCCCTAAAATGTATGGCCGTATGATGAATAATACGTTAGGTTATTTCCACTTCTGGATCACCTTTATCACAGCGTATTTAGTATTCTTCCCTATGCACTTTATGGGTCTTGCCGGTGTACCACGTCGTTATTACCAATTCACCCTTTTAGAAGACTTCAACGTGTGGATGGATGTAAATAAGCTAATAACCGTTTCGGCTATCGTTGGTGGTGCTGCTCAGTTATTGTTCATTTACAACTTCTTCTACAGTATTTTCAAAGGAAAGAAAGCAACAGCCAACCCATGGCAAGCCAACAGTTTGGAATGGAGCACTCCGGTTGAGCGTATTCACGGAAACTGGCCAGGTGAAATCCCCACGGTTTATCGCGGTCCTTATGAATATTCTCGTCCAGATAGAGAAGAAGACTTTTTCCCTCAGTATGTGCCAGATGATTCTGCTCCTGAAGTTCTACATACTGAAGAGCACCAAGTAGCGCCTGAAGAAAAATCTCCTGAAGAGGTAGAGAGCAGTGTATTCTTTGCTGCAATCAAGCGTGTATTTGGTCTGAGCTAAAATGACAAACGAAACCGTGTTAAACGGTATACAAAAACTATACAGACGGATTGGTATATATACCAGTTCGTCTGTTTTTTTATTATTTCTTTTGGGAAGCCTTGTTCGGGCCACCGGAAGTGGAATGGGATGTCCGGATTGGCCTAAATGTTTTGGACAGTTGGCACCCCCATTCACGGCAAGTGATCTTCCAGATAATTATCAAGAAATATTCTTAAAGAAGCGATTAGCAAAATTGGAGCGATTTACCAATACGTTGGATAAATTGGGTATGAGCGAGCGCGCTGATTTAATTCGCAAAGATCCAAAAATGTATGCGCCAGAGGCTTTTCATCCTGTTAAGGCTTGGATTGAATACATTAATCGTTTATTTGGTGTTTTAAGCGGATTATTAGCGGTTGCATTAGGCGGGCTAATTTTCTGGAAATCGAACGATTTTAAGCGGGTAAAATGGTGGTATTTATTGGGATTTGTATTCCTAATTTTAAACGCTTGGCTAGGAAGTATAGTTGTTACGACTAATTTATTGCCTGGTATTGTTTCGCTTCATTTTTTATTGGCGTTTATTTGCTTGTTCGGCTTTATAAAATCTGTTGATGTAGTACAGCCAATCATACCGAATTTTACACAACCAAACCGAGATTTTAATTGGTTTTGGCTATTTGTTTGGGCCGTTGTGATTTTGGGTACATGGTCGAGAGAGCAAGTTGATGTATTGAAAGGAGTTTCCATGTTGGCTGATGATACTGGCAAGCTGAATATATCGGCAATGGATATGTGGTTCGCTGTACATCGATATGCCCCCTTTTTGATGCTGGTATTTTTGGTGTCGCGAATTCGAAATATTCAATTGAATTCTCCCGTTAAAAATCATTATTGGGCACTTGCTGTATTGGTAGGATTACAAATTATTTTGGGAGTGGTTCATATTTGGTTTACGGTACCGGCTTGGACACAAGTTTTACATGTTTTAGTGGGCAGTGCGCTGCTAACCTATTCGTTTTTATTGTTTTTATCTTCAAAGAGAGTATAATGTCGGTTTTCAAAAGTTATTTAGAGCTTATTAAGTTTCGCTTAACGAGCACGGTAGTTGCTACTTCGTCGTTTGGATTTTTAATAGCATTGAAGTTCGTAAAGGGCGATTTATGGCTATCTGATTTTAATTGGTTGTTGTTTACAGGTGTTTTAATAGGGGGCATGTTTATTGTGTTTGCGGCCAACGGAATGAACCAGATTATTGAAAAGGAAAACGATTCAAAAATGGGACGAACTTCCAACCGACCAATAGTTGAAGGCCGAATCCAAATACGGGATGCAAGAATCTTTTGTTGGGTAACGGGATTCTTAGGAATATTCACCTTGATAGCAGTTGGAGCTTCCTTTTTATCGGTACTATTGGGTGGAATTTCCTTGGTGGTGTATGTATTTGTGTATACACCAATGAAGCAGGTTAGTCCTATGGCGGTTATGATCGGTGCAATACCGGGTGCTTTGCCTCCTTGGATAGGATATACGGCAATAGTTCCTAGGGTTGACGAATTGGGTTTGATTTTATTTTTAGTGCAGTTTTTTTGGCAGTTTCCTCATTTTTGGGCGATTGCTTGGATTTTACACGACGATTATCAGAAAGCCGGTTATTGGCTCTTACCAACTCGTGCGGGTCGTGACAAAAAAAGTGCTTATCAAGTACTGATTTATACGGTAATTTTAATCTTGGTTAGTATGATGCCGTTGATGTATGGTATTGCGGATATTAAGGCAATTTTGGTCATTTTACCACTTGGACTGTTCTTTTTGTTTAAGGCTTATCGATTATTTTCTACTTTAGAAGTTTCCGACGCTAAGAAATTGCTTTACGCATCGTTTTTATACACACCTGTTGTATTTTTGTGTTACATTCTATTTTAAACGTTATGCCGAAATCTAAAGTAAAAGATCCGATACCTGCAGTACCTCCAGCGAGGTTAAATATGTGGTTGTTTATGGCTGCAAGTTCCATGTTATTTGCGGCTACCGTTAGTGCATTTATTGTACATCGCCCAGACGCAGAAAGCAGACAAGCTTGGACGGCATTTGACCTGCCAATATTTTTCTTGTATTCAACAATTATCGTGGTTTTAAGTTCGGTGACTATTTTTTATGCGCAAAAAAGTGCTAAGTCTGATGAATTAGCGGCCAATAAGAATTTCTTACTCTTAACCACTGTTTTAGGTATTGCATTTTGTGTATCTCAGTATTTGGGTTGGCAACAAATGGTGCGTTTGGATCTAACATTCGTAAATGCGCGACCTGAAGATATAAGCGCTTCTTATGTTTGGGTAATCACCGTATTGCATTTTGTGCATATTTTAGGTGGAATAGGCTTGCTAATAGGCACTTGGATTCAAGCAATACGTTTAAATGTTCACAAGAAGAGCATGGGATTAATGACTTTAACACATACCTATTGGCATTTTGTTGGAGTTTTGTGGATTTTCTTGTATTTATTCCTTTATTTCGCAGAGTAGAAATTATACCCCCAATGGCAAATCAACAAGCAGCAGCGTTCGAGAAGCAACCCATGTGGGCAGGAGGTCGTTCTCCTTTCAACGTGAGTTATGGTAAATTGATGATGTGGATCTTCCTGTTATCAGATGCATTCACTTTCTCTTCATTATTGGTGCAATATGGCGCACAGCGTTTTAGTAATGTAGAATCGGCGGTAACCACAAAATGGCCCGATCCGGCTTCAATTTTCAATCATTTTCCTTTCATGCACGGGTTTCATTTGCCCTTGTTGTTCGTGAGTGTGATGACCTTTATTTTGATTGCCAGTTCGGTTACTATGGTTTTGGCTGTAGAAGCAGGGCACCGCAATTCACGTAAAGAAGTTCAAAAATATATGCTTTACACCATCGTAGGTGGAGCTGCATTTCTCGGCTGTCAAGCATGGGAATGGGCTACTTTCATTCACGAGGGTGCACGTTTAGATTCGAACATGTTCGGGATTACCGATCAAGGATACAAACATTTGGCTAGCGTGAGTTTTGGTGACCATTTTGAATGGGAAGCGGGCGATCGTACTTGGGGACCTGTTCCATTCGCAGCATTGTTTTTCATTGTTACAGGTTTTCACGGTTTCCACGTATTCTCAGGTGTCGTAATCAATGTGGTAGTTTACATCATGACGGTTCGTGGAGTATTCGAGCGTCGTGGACATTACGAGATGATTGAAAAAGCAGGTCTATATTGGCACTTTGTAGATTTGGTTTGGGTATTCGTTTTTACATTCTTCTACTTAATCTAACCTAAATACGACTATGGAATTTTATACTAAACCCGGTGAGTACGACCCCATTAATTACGTTCCTCACACCGAAAGTCACGGTACATCGGAACTTTGGAGAACTTTTTGGATTCTGTTGGGTATTACCATTTTGGATTTCGTTATCTATTTTGTAATGGGTCCTTCAGGTTTCAGAAACTTTATCTTCATATTTTTTGGACTTGTTAAAGCCTATTACATCGTGGGTGCTTTTATGCATATGAAACACGAGCGAATCAATTTGGCCTTAATAATTTTGGTTCCGACAATATTTATAATTGGTTTGATTATGGGCTTGTTGTACGAAGGAAGCGCGATAAGCCAAGTAAAGTGTTAAATAATTATGCCTACTAAAAAAGGATATATAAAAGGGGCTGCATTTGCAGCCCTTATTATTTTGCCGAGTTTGGGGATTTTCTTTTGGGGGAAGGCAAAATGGGTACATAAGGCGTTGCCGATTATAGGAGAGCGTTATTATTCCGCGGAAAAGGGAGATACGGTTTATCACAAGGTTGGTGACTTCATTCTTTATAACCAACACGGTAAAAAAATCACCTGGCAAGATTTTGACAGCAGTATTGTTATCGCGAATATTTTTTTCGCTTCGTGTCCTGAGGTTTGTCCAGAAATGAATAAACAAGTGCAGGTAATTGCGGAGGAATACATCAATGAGCCTCAAGTGAAATTCTTAACGGTAACTATAGACCCTGAGACGGATTCTGTACCCGTTATAAAACAGTATTCGGAATATTATAAAGCTGATTTGTATAAGCGTACCTTTGCTACCGGAAGTAAAATTGAAATTTACGATTGGGTAATTAATGATTTACTATTAGCCACGGAACAGAGAGGGTCGGATTTTATTCACGACGATCGTTTGGTGATAATCGATAAATCGCACCGCATTCGTTCAATACTTCCTACAAGAGCGCCAACAAACCGAGAAAAAATTGAACTTATTCGCAGAATTAAAGACGATATAGAAAATTTGAAATATGAATACCGTAAACAAACCATGGATTAGTGATAAAGCCTTTTTTTGGCTTGTTGTTGTACTCTCTTTAACGGTTCCAGCGCTGGTGACCTTGTTGCGTTATTTACCGGATGATATGCGTCCGAGTGCGGAGTTTGCAAGAGGTCTGCCTAAGCTAAATGCCATAATAAATTCAGCAGTTTCGATTTGCTTGGTTATGGGAGTGTATTTTATCAAAACAAAAAAGGATAAAGCCACTCATCAAAAATTTATGCTTTCAGCCTTCGTTTTGTCTACTGCGTTTTTATTGAGCTATGTTACCTATCATTATACGGTTCCCCATGTGCCATACTGTAAAGACGGTATAATAAAAACGGTATATCTGGTTATTCTATTTACGCACATTGTTTTGGCCGCGGTTATCATGCCAATGATTCTGTATACGATGTATTTTGCTTCGGTTGGTAAGTTTGACCGTCACAAAAAGCTGGCGCGATATACCTTCCCATTGTGGTTGTATGTATCGGTTACGGGAGTTGTTGTATATTTGTTATTATCGCCTTGTTTAAGTTAATTATCATGAAAAAAAGAGTATCATTATCCATTTTAAGCCTTTTGTTGATTGGGATTTCCTATTCTCAATGTCCTATGTGTAAAACGGCACTAACCAGTGGCCGTAAGGAAGGAAAGCAAAAATATGAGCGTCAAGTTGGAGATGGAATAAATAAGGGTATTCTATTTTTAATGTCGGTACCGTACGTGTTAGTAGCGGGAGCGGGATTTGCATTTTACAAATCAAATCTAAAGAAGAAGTCGAAATAAAGCCTATGCCAGATTCACCCCGTTCGGGTATAGTGCCTTTTTTTCGTGCGCGCTGTCCACGTTGTGGAAAAGGCAATGTATTCGTGAACAAAGTAATGTCGTTCAAAAAATTCTCTGACACGCTCGATGAATGTCCTAAATGTCATTTAAAGTACGAACCAGAAACCGGATTTTTTGTGGGTTCCATGTATTGGACTTATGCCTTGCTGGTAGGCTTAACGGTGATATTATCCGTAGTGTTATACCAAATAGATTTATTTGAAGAGGCCGTTTATATTATTCCCCTAATTATAATTTTCTTATTGCCTTGGGTCTTCCGGTATGGAAGGCTATTGATGTTGTACGTGGTTTACCCGATTATGTACAAGGAGATGTTTTATGGAAAAGATAATGAATTATAAATTATGAATGGTGAATTATGAATAACCGCTTCATTCATAACTCACCATCCAAAATTCACCATTCATCATTCATAATTCACTATTCATCATTCTATTCAGCGGGTGCTTCTGGTTGCACCTCTAACACCTCTTCGCCGGCTTTGGTTTTATTTAGGATCTTAGATTCAATATCGGCCAATAATTCTGGATTGTCTTCTAGCAATCCTTTTACGGTATCTCTTCCTTGTCCTAATTTGGTGCCATCGTAACTGAACCAGCTTCCGCTTTTTTGAACTATATTGGCATCTACGGCGATATCCAATACCTCACCAACTCGGGAAATTCCTTTACCGTACATAATGTCGAACTCGACAACACGGAAGGGAGGCGCTACTTTATTTTTGGCTACTTTTACCTTGGTACGATTACCAATAACTTCGTCGCCATCTTTTATCTGGGCATTTCTACGGATATCTAAACGAATAGAAGCGTAAAATTTCAAAGCATTACCACCGGTTGTAGTTTCAGGATTTCCGAACATTACACCAATCTTTTCGCGTAATTGATTAATGAAGATCGCGATACAACCGGTTTTGTTGATGGTACCGGTTAGTTTTCTTAGCGCTTGACTCATCAATCGGGCGTGTAAACCAACTTTTGAATCTCCCATATCGCCCTCAAGTTCTGCTCTTGGTACCAAAGCGGCAACGGAATCAATGACCAATACATCGATGGCTCCTGAACGTACCAGATTATCGGCAATTTCTAATGCTTGTTCGCCGTCGTCTGGTTGTGAGATTAACAAGTTAGAAGTATCGATACCCAATTTTTGGGCATAAAATTTATCAAATGCGTGTTCGGCATCTATAAAGGCGCATATACCCCCTTTTTTTTGTGCTTCGGCGATAGTGTGCAAGGCAATAGTAGTTTTACCCGAACTTTCTGGACCATAGATTTCTATTATACGACCTCTTGGGAATCCTCCCACACCTAAGGCCAAATCCAAACCAAAAGAACCCGTAGAAATTACATCTACATTAACTTTGTGTTTGTCGTCCATCTTCATCACGATGCCCTTACCATACGATTTTTCTAATCGTTCAATGGTTTGTTGCAGGGCCTTGAGTTTTTCTTTTTGCTCGCTCATAGTTGTAAAAATCAATAATATTTAACGTTTTATTTTATTTCTTGTTTTTGGTACTTCAAGTATATTGAAAATATCTTTGACAAAATTATGGTAAAAATATTATCAAATCAAACAGAAAGAAAAGTTGGTGTGGAAAGTGTAATTGATTTGCACCATAAGATGTTAACCCAAGGTAAACGTGCATTAACAGAGATTGAGTTGGTTGCCTTGGTTTTAAATCGACGCGAAAATTGCAAATTTTCACAGGAAAAGGTCAGGAAAATTTTCGATTTATGCGAAAATCAACTTCACGAATTCTCTAATTGGTCCTTGGAAGATTTTCAAGCAATAGATGAATTAGACGAGGAAAGCTGTGTTTTGTTAATGGCGGTATGGGAATTATCGAATCGCAGGTGGGCACGGGTGGATAAATTTCCCACGATAACACGAAGTAGAGACGCATTCAATATGTTTGCTCCGAAGTTGGCATACCTCACGCACGAGGAGTTTCATGTGGCTTTTTTGAATAGGGCGAATAAGGTTATCAGTCAACAATGCATAAGTACGGGTGGAGTAAATGCCACCATAGTTGACTTAAGAATGATATTTCAAAAGGCAATTTTGCAGAAAGCTAGTGCGTTGATTGCGGCACATAACCATCCTTCGGGTTTGCTAAATCCATCTAAGGAAGATTTAGACTTAACGAAAAAGCTGGTTGAGGGTAGTGGGTTTTTCGACATTCAATTTTTAGATCATTTGATTCTTTCGGGTGATAATTATTACAGTTTTGCAGATAACGATAAAATTTAGGGGTGTAACTGTAAGGCGATTGGACTGCGCATCAATAGTTTTTTGTTTTTCTGAGGCCTAGTTAACCAATGATTTATTCAAAGCTAATAGATTTAAAAAAGTTATAAAACGGCGTAAATCACAGAGAAAATGGGATTCGAAAAATGGTAGACAAAACGCCATGAGTTTTAACGCGGTATTGCAACAAAAAAACCGAAGGATTCTGTTAAATTTGTGCTATCGTATGAATCAATTTGACGCCCGTTATTTTAAACCTTTTGAAGATCGCCATAATGGCCCTTCGTTAGAGGAGCAAAAGGAAATGTTGCAGGTTATTGGAGCAAGTAGCCTTGATGAGTTAATAGACCAAACGGTGCCACCAAACATCCGAATGCAAAACGGATTACAGTCGGGAGAACCGATGAGCGAGGCACAATTTTTAGCGAAACTCAAACAAACGGCGTCGAAGAACCAAATTTTCAAGCAATACATAGGAATGGGTTATTACAATACCATTACACCCAATGTGATTCTGCGAAACATTATGGAAAATCCAGGGTGGTATACCCAATATACTCCCTACCAAGCGGAAATCGCCCAAGGCCGTCTAGAGGCTTTGTTGAATTTCCAAACCATGGTACTTGATTTAACAGGTATGGAAATTGCCAATGCCAGTCTGCTCGATGAGGGCACGGCTGCTGCTGAGGCCATGGGAATGTTCAAAGGTTTATTACCCCGTAAGAGCACGGCCTTTAAGTTTTTTGTAGACCAAGAGGTTTTTCCTCAAACTTTAGATGTATTAATTACCCGAGCGGAGCCCATCGGTGTAGAAATAGTAATCGGCGATTATCGCAGTTTCCAGCCTACACCTGAATTTTTTGGAGCCTACGTGCAATACCCGAATAATAAGGGAGAAATTTGCGATTATCGCGAATTTGTAAAAACCTGTCAGGCAGCAGAAGTGAAAACTTGCTTCGGATCTGACTTAATGGCTTTAACTTTATTGACTCCTCCGGGTGAATTTGGCGCCGATTGCGTTATCGGGAATACCCAACGTTTTGGGGTTCCATTAGGTTTTGGAGGTCCACATGCTGCCTTTTTTGCCACCAAAGACGAATACAAACGTCAGGTTCCAGGTCGTATTATCGGGGTGTCTTTAGACCGCCGAGAACAGCGCGCCTTGCGTATGGCCTTGCAAACCCGTGAGCAGCATATCAAGCGCCAAAACGCTACCAGTAATATTTGTACAGCTCAGGTTTTATTGAGTATTATGGCCAGTATGTTTGCCGTATATCACGGTCCTGAGGGACTTAAGCAAATTGCAGGACGCATACATGGACAAACCCGTGCATTGAAAAATGGACTTCAAAAGTTGGGGTATGATGTGAAGAGCGAACAATTCTTTGACACCTTATATATCGGCGGTATTTCGAATGTGGCTCATCTCAAAGAAACCGCGGAAGCAGCCCACATGAATTTCCGCTATTTCGATGATGGTCATGTGGGAATTTCCCTTCATGAAAGCACGACGGAAATTGAAATCAGTGAAATATTAGCGGTATTTGCTAACGCGGCGCAAAAAAGTGCAATTGCAGCTGAGTTAGAAACGTCTTTTTCTCTTTCTTGGGAAGCTTGGGCACAGCGTAGCTCTAATTTCATGACCCATCCGGTATTTAATTCTTACCATATTGAGCATGAAATGTTGCGTTACATCAAGCGTTTGGAAGCAAAAGATCTGAGCTTATGTCATAGTATGATTCCTTTGGGATCTTGTACCATGAAGCTGAATGCCACAACCGAAATGATTCCGGTTACTTGGCCTGAGTTCAACTCCTTGCATCCTTTTGCTCCGATTAACCAAGCGCAAGGATATTTAGAAATTATAGAAGAGTTAGACCGTGACTTAAGTGAAATTACGGGTTTTGCAAAAATGAGTATGCAGCCCAATTCAGGCGCACAAGGCGAATACGCTGGCTTGATGGTAATTCGCGAATACTTCAAAGACCGTGGTGAAAGTCACCGTAACGTGGCATTAATTCCTTCCAGTGCCCACGGAACCAATCCGGCAAGTGCTGTTATGGCGGGTATGGAAGTAGTAGTTACCGGTTGCGACGATCGCGGTAATATAGACGTAGAAGATTTGCGTCAGAAAGCCGAGCAGTACAAAGACCGTTTGGCGGTATTAATGGTTACGTATCCAAGTACTCATGGAGTATTTGAGAGTGCCATTAAGGAAATTACTCAGATCATCCACGATTTCGGTGGACAGGTATATATGGACGGTGCGAATATGAATGCCCAGGTAGGATTAACCAGTCCGGGCTTAATTGGAGCCGACGTATGTCACTTGAATTTACATAAGACGTTCTGTATTCCTCACGGTGGTGGCGGTCCTGGTATGGGTCCTATCGGTGTTGCGGCACATTTGGCTCCTTACTTACCCAACCACGTCGTTACTTCTACTTCAGGTGAAAAGGGCATGAGCGCGGTAAGTGCGGCACCTTGGGGCTCGGCAAGTATTTTGTTGATTTCGTATGCCTATATCAAAATGATGGGGGGCGAAGGCCTTACAAATGCTACGAAGGTGGCCATTTTGAATGCCAATTATATGAAAGCTCGTTTGGAGAAAGAATTCCCCATACTATACACGGGCGAGAACGGTCGTGCGGCACACGAAATGATCTTAGATACCCGCGGATTCAAGCAAACAGCCCATGTTGAAGCGGAAGATATTGCCAAGCGTTTAATGGATTACGGGTTTCATGCACCTACATTGAGTTTCCCGGTAGCAGGAACGCTTATGTTAGAGCCAACCGAAAGTGAAAGCAAGGAAGAGTTAGATCGTTACTGCGATGCCTTACTTTCGATTCGTGAGGAAATCCGTGAGATCGAGCAGGGAATTTATAATCAAGAAAGTAATGTTTTGAAAAATGCGCCTCATACCATGGAGGAAATTGCTTTAGATGTTTGGCCTTTTGAATATTCGAGGGAAAAAGCTGCCTATCCTTTGGCTAGTTTAAGAATGTCGAAATTTTGGCCCACCGTTTCAAGGGTGAATAACACCTTCGGAGATCGCAATTTGGTTTGTTCTTGCTTGCCTATAGAAGCCTATCAATCATAATTCAGGAATAAGCAAAGAAAGGGCGCTCTATATACCATAGGGCGCCTTTTTTATTTACAGAAATTGGATTAGTAAGCTGTCTATACCTTTGTGTTAATGCGCCTCATGATACGCTATCGTATAGCTGCGGTTCAATTGATCGATGTTTTCGGGTGTTGCAATGTGTACATGAACAAACGAGAACTCTTGCAACAGCGCCATACCAATTTCGGGCCATTCGATGAACCAAATATCGGACTCAAGGGCTTCGTGAATGCCCATTTCCCATAATTCTTGAACGCTGTTAAGTCGATACCAGTCGCTGTGTTGAATTGTGCCCTCCTCGCTAGAATAGGCATGAACAATTCCAAAAGTGGGCGATTGAACGGCGCCATTTACACCGAGTAATCGCGCCAACTCTTGGATAAGCGTGGTTTTTCCAGATCCTACATCCCCAGAAAATAGAAAAATACGATTGCCCGTAAGCAAGGCTTTTTTCAAGGTTGCTGCTACTTCAGGCAGCCGTTCTAGAGACACAGATTCCATAGTGACTAATTGCCTCGTTTGGGTGATAAAACGATAATCGGACACAGCATTTCTTCCATACTGATGCCTCCATGCTGAAAGGTATGTTTGTAATATTTTGCGTAATAATTATAATTGTTGGGATACGCAAAAAAATCATTTTCCTTAGCAAAAATGAAGCTGCTGCTCAAATGTTGTAGGGGCAACTTTATTTCGTGCGGTTTTTTAACTTCATACACTTCTTTAGGATTGTAAGTAAGTGTTTTTCCTTGTTTGTAGCGTAAATTGGTGTTTACATTCTTATCTCCAACCACCTTAATAGGATCTTTTACGCGCACGCTTCCATGGTCGGTAGTGATAATGATTTTACAGGGCTTTTCGGCGATACGCTGAATGGCCTCCCATAGGGGAGAATGTTTGAACCATGTAGCGGTTACGTTTCGATAAGCGGCCTCATCGTCAGCCAATTCGCGCACAATGTTAACATCCGTACGGGCATGCGAAAAGGCATCTACAAAGTTGTAAACGATTACATTCAATTGATTGTTCCGCATATTATTAACGTTGTCTACTAAAGCCTTAGCATGGTCCAGGCGTGTGATTTTATGATAACTGAATTTAACATCCCTTCTGAGTCGTTTCAGTTGCTCTTCAAGAAACTCTTTTTCATATAAATTTTTACCGCCTTCGTCTTCGTCGTTGGACCATTTTTCGGGGAAGGTTTTTTCGATATCCAAGGGCAGCATTCCACTGAAAATAGCATTTCGAGCATACTGAGTGGTAGTAGGAAGGATGCTCATATACAGGTCTTCTGAATCGGTTCTTAGTACGCTATTTAAAGTTTCGGAAATGGCCCTCCATTGATCGAAACGAAGATTATCGAGAAGAATTACATAAACGGGTTCTTCTGAATCTAAGTGTGGATTTATGGCTTTTCTAAAGAGGTTATGGCTCAAAAGAGTACCGCTGTTGTCGTTTTGCAAAAAACTCAAATAATTTTGGGTTACAAATTTGCAAAAAGCGCGGTTAGCGTCTGCTTTTTGGGTCTCAAGCACTTCTTTCATACCGTCTTCGGAGGTTTCGTCGAGTTGCATTTCCCAGTAAACCAATTTCTTATAAACGTCGGTCCATTCCTGAAAGCTCAGTTTTTCTGAAACGCTCATACCAATTTGCATGAATTCACGTTGGTACCCTTGGGTGGTTTTTTGGTTGATGAAGCGTTGCTCGTCGAGGTTTTTCTTTAAAGAAAGTAAAATTTGATTTGGGTTTACGGGCTTGATGAGGTAATCGGCAATTTTGGAGCCGATGGCTTCTTCCATAATATGTTCTTCCTCGTTTTTGGTAATCATAATCACAGGAAGATTGGGCTTTATTTGTTTGATTTCAGCCAGCGCATCGATACCCGAAATACCGGGCATATTTTCATCGAGGAATACCAAATCAATATCGGTAACTTTAACGGTGTCTATGGCATCGCGACCGTTATTCACGGTAGTAACGCGATACCCTTTTCCCTCGAGAAAAAGAATATGGGGTTTTAGCAGGTCGATTTCATCGTCGGCCCAGAGTAAATGTGCTTGCATAGTTAAGTAACGTAAAAACGAGAGCAAAATTCGTTCCTTTTTTGCGCTTGCCGCAATAAAACGGAGAGATGTGATGAAATATCCCACAAAAAGCGTGAATTTGGTTATTGGAGGGAAAGGAAAACAGATAAAATGCGCATTTTTGCAAAGTGAGTTCCCACCATATAATTCGCGACAATCAAGAGGCGGCACTATTAATTGCCGATGGTGAGGCGTGTTCAATATCGTTGATGGAAGAACTCTTGGAATGGAGTCCGTTCGTGCTCGTTTTAGACGGCGCTTTGGCGCGAGTATTAGAATGGAACATTCGAGTAGATGTGTGGTTGGGCGATTTTGATTCGGGGGAAGCCTTAACCGAACGGGCGCAGGCCTTGGGAATTGAGAGGGTGCACACACCGAATCAGGACTTCACGGACTTGCAGAAAGGGTTCGAATATTTGATCGGCCGCGGCTTTCATTCGGTTCATGTATTATGGGCAGCAGGGAAGCGGATGGACCATTATTTTAACAATATTTTCACGGCGGCGGCATGGTCGGAACGCTTGAATATTGCGTTTATTGACGATTATTCGCGGGCCTTTTTCATTCCTAAAACGTTCAAAAAATGGGTTCCCAAGGGTACGCATATATCATTATTGCCTTGTGGTCGGTGCGAGGGGGTTTTCACCAAAAATTTAGTTTGGAATTTGCAGGGAGAAACGCTTGAGCTTCCGCATAAAACGAGCAGTTCGAACCAGGTAGATGAAGACGGTTGGGTGGAAGTCGATTACGAATCGGGTTATATGCTGTGGGTCGAGTGATTTCGGAACGCAGTGGAGAAATTGTATCGAGATGCGCTACGCACGTGGTCTTTCTGGTTTGCAAAGGGTCGTCGAGTGATTTCGGAACGCAGTGAAGAAATTGTATCGAGACGCGATGTGAAAGGTTTTGGTGTGATCTTTGGAAAGGGAATGGGATAAATTTGCGAACTTTGGGAAGTATTGAATCATGAAAATTATAACGTATAATGTTAATGGAATTCGGAGTGCGGCTTCGAAGGGATTGCGTGGTTATATTGAAGAATCGGGCGCGGATATAGTCTGTTTTCAAGAATTGAAGGCTTTACCAGAGCAGATTGACGTAGCTGAATTCGAGTCGTTAGGTTATTCGTGTTACTGGTATTCGGCGCAGAAGAAGGGATACAGTGGAGTAGGCATCATTAGTAAAGAAGAGCCAAACGCGGTGGTTTATGGCTGCGGGCATGAATTGTTCGATGCGGAGGGTAGGGTTATACGGGCTGATTTTGACTGGGGAAGTGTGCTTAGTGTGTATTTTCCGAGCGGTTCTTCGGGCGATTCGAGACAGGATGTAAAGATGGGTTTTTTGGAGTATTTCTTTGATTATGTGGAAGATTTGCGGAAGGCGAAACCGAATTTGGTGGTTTGCGGCGATTATAATGTGTGTCACCGTGCGATTGATATACACGATCCGATAAGCAATAAAAACAGTTCTGGATTCTTGCCTGAGGAGCGTGCGTGGATGGACCGTTGGTTTGAGAGTGGATTTGTAGATAGTTTCCGTGAATTGCATGCAGAGCCTCATAATTACACATGGTGGAGCTTTCGGGCCAATGCGCGGGCCAATAACAAGGGTTGGCGTATTGACTATATTTCGGTAAGTCAAGGCTTGTCTGCAAAGATTTCGGGATCGGGTATAGATGCGGAGGCAAAGCACAGCGATCACTGTCCGAGCTGGGTGGAATTGAAATAAAAAACCGGCATCACGCCGGTTTTTTATTTGTGATATTAAGAATATTAAGGTCGGTTTGAAATTGAGTATTGGAAATATAAATACACAAATTAATCCAACCAACGTTCGGTAATCTGACCTTGTGGCGTTACCATCATCATTTTGGTACGAGTGGTTGTTTTGTTTTGCTGTACTACGGGAAGTTTACGCTCATAATGCACATAGGCCGTGTAGGTGATTTGTATACTCGGTTCTAAAGGAGATGGATTGATAACAGCATCGAAGCGGTCTTCAGACAGGCGGTTATGAAACAAGGTGCTACGGTTTGGACGTGCATTTGATTCTGGGCCCGTTGCGTCATCGGTAATAGCACTTATCGCTAGAGGTTGGTAGGGTTTATATTGATCGACTGGATCTGTTTGTTGGATGCTTTCGGTTAAGGTCCGGAAGCATGTATCTATGTTTATGCCGGTTGCTTTTAAATGTGCCGTTCGCAATTTGAGTAATTCCAACGCTTTTTTTCTCATTTCGGTTTGAGCTGCTTGCATTGAATCGTAGTGATATTCAACCTTGATAAGATCGTATATTTCACATTGAGCGGCCATTGAAAATAGTCGGTCTAATTGCCATGCATGGTTGTATCGAATATGGATGTTTTTTTGAATTTCGAACCCTTTTGGTACTTCTACATAAGTACTTGAAAATAATTTTTTCTCTTTTCGGAATATGGGTACTAGAGCAATCATATCCGTATAAAAATCGCCTGGTTTCAGTCCAATCTCTTTACCTAAGGCTACAAATTTTCGAAGTCGTCTGTTTAAATTACTGTCGAGTTCGGATACTTTTTCTCCAGCTTGATTGATGTGAAAAATAGCCGTATATGATGTGGGTGTGGCATTTTTAAGTATGTGGATTTGGATATCGGTAGCTTCGTTACTAGAACTAATTGGATTGATACCAACTGGTCCACTCCATTGATATGATTTTACTCCTTGAGATCGCGAATCTCGGCGCATTTCTTTGCGTTTTCGGCTGTTTTTATCGTAGGAAATCTGTACACCGTCCATCTCCATATCGTCGGGTATTGGAGCTGAATAGGCGTTGTTGTTTTTAAAGCGGTTGTTTTCATTCCAGGTGGCATTTCCGGAAACTTGCGACATTATAGGCAAGGAAAGTAGGCCCCAACAGGCAGCAAAGGTTAACTTTTTCATAATACTTAATATACTAACGAGAGAATAGGTAAATATATTCCTTAAAAGAATTGCGATTGAAGCAATTTAAATTTCATTTTTTGTTTCAACGCGCTCTAGAAATTCAAGTGCAAAATGAATGTTACATTTATTCAGAATAAATGCGTTTAATTGGCGCATTCCTCCCGAATAAACGGTTTCTTTCGGTTCACTGAGGCAATTAATTTTTTAATATACCAAATCGCCCCAGGGACCTGAGATGGTCAGTTTTTTTCCTTCGAAGGCCTCGGTACGACCTATAACTTGGGCCTGGATATTGAAGGTTTTCGCGATTTCTATCATTTGGGAAGCCGATGACGCATCGGTGTAAATTTCCAAGCGATGTCCCATGTTGAACACCTGAAACATTTCGCGCCATTCGGTACCGCTTTCTTCTTTGATTAATTGAAATAAAGGCGGGATTGCCATTAAATTATCCTTGATAACGTGAACGTTTTCCGCGAAATGCAATATTTTGGTTTGTCCGCCGCCGGAACAATGAATCATGCCTTTAATACAATTCCGGCCGAGCTTTTCAAAGATGGCTTGGGTTAAGGGTGCGTAGGTGCGGGTAGGCGATAAAACGAGTTTACCGGCGTTCAATGGGCTTCCCTCGATAGGATCGGTAAATTTCTTAGAGCCACAATACACTACAGAGGTGTCGAGATTATTGTCGTAGGTTTCGGGATATTTACTGCGGTAATCGGAATGGAACACATCGTGTCGCGCGCTGGTTAGTCCGTTAGATCCCATGCCGCCGTTATATTCGGTTTCGTAGGTGGCCTGACCGTGGCTTTCGAATGCCACAATAACCTGGTTGGGACCGATATTGGCGTTATCTATGATGTCGCTGCGCTTGGCTTGTGCCGCAGTGCCGTCTTTAAGTTTTTCAGACTGTATTCGAATTTTTTGACCGTCGATGTCAATGACATAGTC
>JALRKL010000148.1 GCA_023268875.1 Bacteroidia bacterium | reverse complement strand
TTATGTGCAACGATAGTAATGCGATTGGTGCCATTGGCAACGGGTCCAGGCATGCCTAAAAACATCATGATGGGCACGGTCAGGATTGAGCCGCCACCTGCCATGACATTGACGAGACCGGCACCAAAGCCAGCGACAATCAGGACAACGATTTCCCACCAAACCAAGTCCATCATGAGCTGGGGGTCCTCATCGTCACGAACTCTTCCGCTGCCGTTGGGTGAATCCCAACCGTACTATCGAAGTGCGCTTTGGTAGCGACACATATTTTTATGCAAAATCATTTGAAGAAAACGCAACTAATACTCAATTTTCTTTTGTGAGAGAATTGGATTCAATAGAAGTTGGGTCGGCGATTATGGGGGTAAAACCCTGGATTTTAGCTCGCGTTGAAGAACAGTATGTGACCCAAAGTATTTTGAAATTGGGAGAGGCTGAATATCGAAAAATAATAAGCGTTCGTTAGGTCAATAGATTATAACAGATTTTTTCTTGAATGTGTAAGATGACTGGTATGAGCAATGCTTGAATGTGTCATTACAATAAGGCTTAGATAATGCCCTTGTTGCGTTACCTCTATTTTTTTTGTTTCCGAGTTAAAAAAAATTACTTGGGATTATTGAGGTGCACTCAGTAATTTTGAGGAGCATGGCGAAGCAGGATTTAGATTTCAATAAAAACGAAGACGTAAATAAACAGTTATGGGATGCAGTAAAATCAAAACTCAATACCATACAAAAAGGGGGTGGCGAAAAGGCGGCTTCGAAACAAAAAGCCAAGGGCAAGTTGTTGGCTCGCGAACGGGTAGATTATTTACGCGATCGTGATAGCAATTGGATAGAAATTGGAGCATTTGCTGGATTTGAACAATATGAAGAATATGGTGGCTGTGCCGCAGGAGGGGTTGTAGCGGGTATTGGTTATGTTTCTGGCAGGCAATGCGTCATTGTGGCCAATGATGCCACGGTAAAAGCCGGTGCTTGGTTTCCGATTACAGGCAAGAAAAATCTTAGGGCGCAGGAAATAGCCATGGAAAATCATCTGCCGATTATTTACTTGGTAGACAGTGCGGGTGTTTTTTTGCCGATGCAGGATGAGATTTTCGCTGATAAAGAGCATTTTGGACGTATGTTCCGGAACAATGCAAAGATGAGTGCCATGGGTATCACACAGATTGCGGCGGTAATGGGTTCTTGTGTCGCAGGTGGTGCTTATTTACCTATTATGAGTGATGAGGCACTAATCGTAGAGGGCAATGGCAGTATTTTCTTAGCAGGATCGTATTTAGTAAAAGCAGCTATCGGCGAGACCATCGATAACGAAACATTGGGCGGCGCCAAAACACAAACGGAAATTTCGGGGGTTATCGATGATAAATTTCCGGACGATCAATCTTGTTTGGAACGGATTAAATACTTGATGGATAAGTTAGGCCGCCATGAGTCTGCTGGGTTTAGCCGGGTGGATGCGAAGCTTCCCAAGAAGAAAGAAGCCGATATATTTGGTATTTTACCAGCCGATCGTGCAAAACCATATGTGACGCGAGAAATTATAGAACGTTTGGTCGACGATAGCCAATTTGAAGAATATAAGGAAGATTATGGTCGCACTATTTTATGTGGATATGCACGTATAGATGGTTGGGCTGTTGGGATAGTAGCCAATAATAGAGAAATTGTTAAAAATGCCAAAGGTGAAATGCAATTTGGCGGTGTTATTTACTCCGATAGCGCAGATAAAGCGGCGCGATTTATTATGAATTGCAATCAGAAAAAAGTACCATTGGTATTTTTACAGGATGTTACCGGTTTTATGGTTGGTAGTCGTAGTGAACATGGTGGAATAATTAAAGACGGAGCTAAAATGGTAATGGCCATGAGTAATAGCACGGTACCAAAGTTTACGGTTATTTTGGGTAATAGTTACGGCGCGGGAAACTATGCCATGTGTGGTAAAGCGTATGATCCGCGACTAATTATGGCTTGGCCATCGGCGAAAATTGCTGTAATGGGTGGCGATCAAGCAGCCAAAACACTCTTGCAAATTGAAACTTCGCGTTTAAAAGGTAAGGGAGAGGAAATTACGGAAGAAGCGGAGAATGAACTATTGAATCGTATAAAAAATCGTTATGAAAACGGAACAAAACCGGAATTCGCAGCCTCGCGCTTATGGGTTGATGCTATTATTAATCCATTAGAAACGCGTAAGTGGATTTCTATGGGTATCGAAGCGGCCGATCATGCGCCACTTGCCCCATTTCATCCGGGTGTTTTGCAAACCTAAGCGCCCCAGTTTTGGTCTAAATTCAATTTAGATTTCAATCGAGATTTAACGTTTCTAACATATTGTGTTGAAACACCTAAAACAGTAGCCACATCTTTTGGTCGGTAGCTTTCCATAGTAAGCACGAAAACGCGCTGTTCGGTTTTATTTAGTTTGTCGAAACCAGGATATTGATCGTTCCAATTGTCATTTTCTTTTAAGAGTTGTTTGGCAATTGTGGGGTTTTCCTCTGGGTTGATACTGTTGATTTGAAAATCTTTTAATACTTGATTAATGCTCGTTTTGAGGCTATTGGGTGCTGTAGATATGACGCTAGAAATCTCATTTCTAAGTCGGCTATTGCGTTCGATAATACTTTTTGAGTATTCAACAATCCGGTTATTTAGTGCTTGCTCTCGAATCAAACTTTCTTGTTCGGATTCTAACTTCGCCTTTTCGATATTTTTTAACTTCAAATAGCTTCGTGTAGTCCCAATACCCAGTATTAAGATTATACTTATTAAAATTAATGCCACTATAAGGGCGTGTTGTGTTTTTTTATTTTCTTCGATTATGTCTTCGCGATTCTTAATTTCTTGGAAGGTCTCTTCCAACTGATTTAGTTCGTCGATTACCTTTTGTTGGGTTTTGTTTTCTTCAATGCGTGCATTTGAAGTTAATTTCAGAGCCTTTTTAAAATATTTGCTTGAAGCCAGCACGTCTTTGTCGATTAAATGGTTGGCGACGAGCTCACATAAGCTGGCCTGATGCTTAATACTTAGAGATTGGAATTTAGCACTGTCTTTTACGAGTTGTATAATTTTGTTAAATACAAAAGTTAACTCCGGTCGTTTTACGTTGGGAATAAGTTCTCTCTGAAGGTTACTCGCTAAATAGGGGATGTTACTAATGAATGTATTTCTCCAGAACGAATCGTTAGCAAAGGTGAAATCGTTTTTATTTATTTTGTTGTCTAAATAGACACGGGCATAGTGGATAAACAAACCAGGATTAACGGAGTCGACGCTCAGCATTTTGAGTTTATCTTCGGCTTCCCGATGCCGATTTAACATCTGTAAGAGATTAATTCGGTTAATCAAATACAATTGTCCGCGATACACTTTTAAATCAGCAGTTAAGATTTTTTCATTTTGTTGCCAAAATTTATCGGCCTCTTCAAAGTCTCCTTCATCCACAAAAGTGCTCACAATATTATTAAGTAAAATGCCATTGTCTCGTTTCATATCGAAACAGGCCTTTTTCGCCCTCATGAATAAATTTCTCGCGTTGCGATAATTGCCATTGTTGTAGTAATAGGTTCCCAAGTTTGTGCCAAACAGCATAATCATGTGCTTGTCTTTAGCGATTTCAGCCAATTGATAACCTTTGCTCCAATAATATTTTGCGCTGTCTGATTTTTCGTCTTTGTAGAAGTAAACCATACCCATAATATGATAGGTATGAAGAGGGTCAATGGAGTCGTGTTTGTCAAGGGTGCTCATCGCCGAATAGGCATATTTAAGAGATGAGTCGAGTTGACCTTTTGTGATGAATTTATAACTTTTAAAACGATAGTAAGCATTAAATCCACAAGCCGAATTTTCTTTAATACTGCGCTGGCGGAGGTAATTTAGCATGGGGGCTAAAAGCGAGTCCTTTTCTGTTTTTGCGGCTAGATTTGAAAGATACTGAGAGCAAAAGTATGCCCATCTAACTTCATCATGCTCTTTTTCAATTTCGGCTATGGCACTATCGGTTGGCAGCTTGGCAATTGTTTCAAATGTTATATTTTCCGAGTGTTCGCAGGAGGCTAGAAAAACAAAGCTTAATATAACAAATGTTCTAAGGTATGAGATAATATTAAGCGGGTTGAATTTAAGCATAAGGCGATTTTAGTCCCAAAATTTGGAATATCGTATACTTGCCCGGTTTTGAGATATAACAAAGTATAACAATACCCAATTTTAGTTACTTTCGGATATTCTCAGTATACAATTGAATCCAATCTTGGGGAGTCATTTTTTTGAATAACATTTCAAGCAAATCATAGGGAATGTCGTCAATTTTTTTGAATCGGATGCAACTTTTACCCATATCTAATTTGTATTTACTGTGTTTGGGGTATTCCGCTACAAACCATTGGTAAAGTTCGGGATTGGCATACAGGCCCATATGGTACAAAGCAATGAAGTTTTTTTGAGAAGCAACGCTTATAAATGGAAGGGGTTCCTTTGGATTACAGTGGTATCCATCGGGGAATAAGGAATGAGGTACCACATACGAAGGCATCGAATATTGGGTTTGAGCTTCAAATCCATTCGGTAGATGGTTTTCTAATAAATTGAGAATTTTGCGTAAGCTTTTTTTGCGCTCTTCGGGGATTGAGTTTATATAATTTTCGAACATGATTTGGGGTTTTATTATGCAGTTTTCATACGGGCGGTTTCAATTACTTTGTATAACGTATCGGCACCATGTGCACCACTTAGGGAGTACGCTTCATTAAATACAAAAAACGGAACGCCTCTGGCTCCAACTTGGTGCGCTTCATATATATCGCGCTTTACTTCTTCTTCTAATTCGCCGGAAGTATAAGGATTTTGATTCCATTCGGATAAATCTACACCCATTTTGGCTGCGATATCATTTAAGACCGATAGGTCTTCGATGTTAGCACCTTCGCTAAAATAGCGTCGAAATAATTCTTCTTTTACATCGTGTGCTTTGCCTTGTTTTTGGGCGATATGTATTAATTTGTGTGCATAATGTGAGTTACTTATAGGTGCTTGGTCGAAATTAAAGTCTATATCTAATTCTTTACCTTGAAGTACTAACTTTTCTTGCATTCTTTGAACGTCTTCAATGGGCATGTTTTTTATTTCCGAAAGATATTGCGTCACCGATTTGCCGGGTATATAGGCAATGTCTGGATTAAGCTCAAAGCTGCGCCATACAATCTCGATTTGGTCGCGATACGGCAAGCGTTCTATAGCTTTATCAAGCTGTTTTTTTCCCATATAGCAGAAAGGGCACATAATGTCCGACCAAATTTCAATTTTCATATAACAAAGTTATGAAATAATGGGCAGCAGTAATGTTCACAATTGTTTGGCCGTACCTTTGTAGGAATGAATTTTCTTTCTGTAGATCAAGTTTCCAAAACATGGCACGATAAACCCGTATTACGGGAAGTTACTTTCGGAATTCAACAAGGTGAAAAAGTAGCATTGGTTGCGGGAAACGGACAGGGGAAATCTACCCTCTTCAGCATTATAGTAGGTAAAGAAACCGCCGATGCTGGCAAAGCCGTTATACGCAAGGATATTAAATATTCGTATTTATCACAGGATACCGATATCGACGAAGAATTAACGGTTCTTGAGAATATACTTTTTGATGATCACGAGATCACACGGGCTATTAAAAATTATAATGAGGTTTTGGATAAACTTCAAACCGACTCCGACAATTTAGAATTATTGGAACGATTAAATCATTTAAGTGAGTCGATGACGCTTTTGGATGCTTGGGATTACGAGGCGAAAGTGAAACAAGTATTGTCTAAATTGAAGATTGATCGATTTCATCAAAAAGCAGGCACCTTATCTGGAGGTCAGAAAAAGCGAATCGCATTGGCGAAAGTAATATTGTCGGGGGCGGATTTTTTATTGTTAAAATTCATTTTTATAGGTTGTTGTTCTATTTTATAAACTTTAATTAAAGGAAAAAGTTTTTGTAAGTTGTAGTCGTGATTACCTTCTAAATAAATAATCTCTATATTTTTAGATAATTTATTTAAAAGATTAATTGATTTTTCATATAGCTTTATAAAATATTTTGATTCCCCTGAAATAAAATCAAAAATATCACCCATCAAAATAAGTTGTGTTGTTGTAATCTCTTTAGAGTCAAGTTTCTCTAAAAAAACTTGAAACTCTAAATTCTTTTTATTTAAATGAGAATCTGCAATAAATATTGCATCATTTTTAAGACTATGGTACATAGGCTATATTAGGTACTCCAAGACCTTCATCTAATCCACACATAATATTTGCATTTGCAACAGCTTGTGATGATGCACCTCTTAGTAAGTTATCTATTGA
>JALRKL010000141.1 GCA_023268875.1 Bacteroidia bacterium | reverse complement strand
AAAAACCATAATAGAAAACAAGCCGGTACTTTGTTTGGCGGTATATCATAATCCCGAGGAGTTTTTTGAAATAAAGCTATTACTTCAAAAATGGGTTCCTAGTTATAAATTTATCTTGCGAAAATTAACCCCAAAGACTTTGCGTAACCATTGTCATTCTGAGGTATTTCTTATTGGTTATCATGATGTTTGATTTTCATAGATCTACGGTAGCTATTTTCGCATACAATCGCTTAGATACTTTACAATGTTTATGGAATTCGCTTTTGACTTGTGAAGGGATTGATAGCAGGTCCGTAATAATTTTTCATGACGGTTTAAATGCGCATACCAGCGAAATCAATCAAAAAAAGTGGCAGGTTGTTCGAGATTGGTTGGTGTCTATTTCCGATTATCCAAATTTAGAAATTAGATTTTCAGACAGTAATAAAGGATTGGCGAATTCGATTTTCTATGGTGTTTCTGAAATTTTGAGTAGAGAGGATAGCGTTATCGTATTAGAAGATGATTTGATATTGGCCCAAAGTTTTCTACAATTCATGGATGAAGCTTTGCATACCTATAAAAACACAGAAAACATTTATAGTATTTCTGGATATTCACATTTTAAAAAAGGAAATTGGATCCACTCTAATAGAGATGTGTTCTTGTATCCCCGACCCAATAGTTGGGGTTGGGCGACATGGGCTAAAAGCTGGAAGGGCTTTCAATTAAATGATTATGGAAAAAGTGACCTGCAGAATTATAAGAATCTCAAAAAATTCCAATGCGGGGGTATAGATTTACCATGGATGTTGAGAAATCAATTTTTAGGAAAGATCGACTCTTGGGCCATACAATGGACTTGGTATCAATTTAAAAACAATGGGTTTAGCGTTTATCCCATTTGTAGTAAAGTGCAAAATATTGGTTTTGGAGAAGACGCAACCCATACATCAAGAATGGATGGTGTGCAGGGTGAAATTTGTGAGGATAGATTAGAGTTGTCATCGGATCTTGTGATAGATGAAGAACTGATGTTAAAGTATCGAAAATACTTCAAGTTAGGATTACTGACGCGATTTAAGAATTTATGGTTCATGACAGGGGTAAGAATTAGAAATTTGAACTAATTCAATACATGTTCAAGTTTAAAAAGAAGCATTTCCGAAAAATGGGATGGGCATATTGCTTTGAATTATGAAATGGTTTATGGGGTGATACCTTTGTGCTAACAAAATGAAATCAAGTTTTATAATAGATAATACCATCAAATATGTTCAGAAGGCGTTTAATAACGCTGAAGGGGGGCACGATTGGTGGCATACGCATAGGGTGTATTTGAACGCGAGAAAAATTGCCGAGAATGAGTCGGATGTCGATTTGGAGGTGGTGCTTTTGGCCGCGTTGCTCCACGATATTGCAGATTCAAAATTTCACGATGGCAATGAAGAAATTGGTCCTGAAACTGCGCGTAAATTCTTAGCTTCGGAAGGTTTTGATAATCAAAAATTGGAACATGTTGTTTCAATCATAGAGAATATTTCATTCAAGGGTGGAAATTCAAAAAGAACCTTTAATTCAAAGGAATTAGATATTGTTCAAGACGCAGACAGACTTGATGCTATAGGTGCCATCGGTATTGCTCGGGTTTTTAATTACGGAGGATTCAAGGGGAACGAAATTTACAATCCTGATATTAAACCAAACTTAGAAATGACCAAGGAGGAATATAAAAAGGGTAAACAGCCTTCTGTAAACCATTTTTATGAGAAGCTTCTCTTACTCCGAGATTTGATGAATACTAATGCAGGAAGAGAGTTGGCACAAGAAAGACATGATTTCATGTTGAAATACTTGGAGCAATTTTACCGTGAGGTGAATTAGTGATTTAATAAGCGTAATATATTGCGTAACTTTGCGATTACACTGGGGTTAATCGGAATTGACGGGGTGATTGATTGCGGTGTAAGCAGGTGGTGCGTTGGAAGTGTTGCACCGAAATCTGAACTTTCAACTTTTTAAGAGGCGAAAACAATTACGCCCTAGCTGCCTAATCCGACGGATAGAGCAATCGCTAGTTGCTTCGGTTTCCTTGACTCGTGCCGGGAACCACCAGAAGCAATCGAACCGCACGGGTATGATCTTGGGGTTGTTGGTGACTGAGATCATTATTTCACTAACTAAGGAGTCATACAGGCGGGGTCCGGGCCTATTGATTCACGAAAAATAATCGGTACCTAAACCTGTAGAAAGCGCCAGCGGTCGCACATTCGGACGGGGGTTCGATTCCCCCTAACTCCACCATGTTATAATATTAATTTATTGATTTACAATAAATT
>JALRKL010000040.1 GCA_023268875.1 Bacteroidia bacterium | reverse complement strand
TAGAGTGATGAACGCTAAACAGGATATGTACCCATTAAGCCACCTAATGATTAATTCATGTACTCCAAATGGGAATAGTTTAACTTACAACGTATCTATTTTAGCTATGGATATAGTGGACATTTCTAAAGAAGATACAACGAATTACAGCGTTACTCTTAAAACGTTCCCAGGTGCATCAATAAGTATGACGCGTTGGAACTTACGTTAATCATATGAGAAATTACGTAATTGATAATTATTTAGGAACTTCAGCTAAGGAGAAATGGGTATCTGCGGGAATCAGTGCCGTAATTGCTTGTATAATTATTTTCATAATGTATTGGCTTCATATACGGGTGCCCAATCCCCCGTTTCAAACCAAAAATGGCGAACTTATGCTTGATTTTGGTTTGGAAGAAGTATCCTACGGTCGACCCACAGACGGCGGTCCATCCGCATTTCCTCCCGCAAAAGGAGGAGGTGAAAGATCTGAAGCCGTAAGCACACCTAACAACACCGCTCCTTCTGGCGGACAAGGGGATATTGTTAATACAACTGATGCCGCGGAGGAGATGACGCTACCTCCCATCGATCCACCTGCGAGTACAACTCCGGCTGTAAATTCGCGCTTACAAGGAATTACTTCTAAAATCGGTAAAAGAACCGGAACCACTGGAGACGGCGACCCAAATGGAATAGAGGGTGGTCAAGGTAAGGTTGGTTTTGGTGGCTCTTCAAACAATGGAGGTATCTTTGGAGCAGGAGGAAAACGAGTTACAAAGAATACAGGTAATGGCTTTTACTCAGCTAAAGGATTTGCAAACCATCAAATTAATTCAAATGTAAAAAAAGTTGATGCCGACGGAGTGGGCGAAATACACGCATCTGTCACAGTTCCCTGTAACGGTGCCCCATACGTAAAATCAATTCTACCTGCTGGTAATTACTCAGGCTCATCTGCAAATGCTCGAGCTGTGATGTCGTATTTTTTGAGCAAGTCTAAATTTGTAAAAATTGGAGAAACCTGCCCAGAAACAGGAATCATTATCCTAGATATTAAAAAAGGGCTTTAATCGCAGTCTTGTGAATTATCAGGAATGTTTAGACTATCTATTTAGTCGTTTGCCTATGTTTCAAAATGTAGGCAAGACAGCTTTTAAAAAAGACTTAACCAACACGCAAAAATTACTCGAAAGTTTGGGCAATCCACAAAATGGAATGCGTTTTATTCATGTGGCAGGCACGAATGGAAAAGGGTCTGTTAGCAGTATGCTCGCAGCTACATTGACCCAGCAAGGGTATAAAGTTGGTCTTTATACGTCTCCACACTTAATCGATTTTACCGAACGAATTCGTATTAACGGTGTTCCTATTTCTCAGGAGTCGGTTATAAATTTCGTGAATAAAATAAAAGGCAGTGTTGACGAAATTCAGCCCTCCTTTTTTGAAGTAACAGTTGCAATGGCTTTCGATTATTTCCACAATCAAAATGTAGATATCGCAGTAATTGAAGTTGGTCTAGGAGGGCGATTAGACAGTACTAATGTGATACAACCGCTCCTTAGCGTAATTACATCTATTGGTTGGGATCATATGGATTTGCTTGGAAATACCATTGAAGAAATTGCTTTTGAAAAGGCGGGAATAATAAAAAACAATACTCCCGTAGTTTGTTCTCGATATATAAACTCCTCTGCTTTGAAAGTGATACAAAACAAAAGCTTAACCGAAAACGCTCCTTTTCACCCTTCACAACAGGCCCCTGATTATATCAAAAATGCACTTAGTCTAAAAGGATCTTATCAATACCAAAATTTAGATACTGTTTTCAGCGCTTTTCTGCTTCTCCCCCAATTAGGCTTTCCTGTTTCCGAGGGAAGTTTCCTAACAGCTCTTACCAAAGTTTCTGAGTTGTCAGGCTTGAGAGGCCGTTGGGAGAAATTAAATAACGATCCAATAGTTATTTGCGATACTGGACATAATGCCGAAGCCGTACCCTATCTGTTTTCTCAGTTGGAAAGTGAATTTCCCAAAAGAAAAAAACATATAATCTGGGGTATGGTCAGTGATAAAGATAGAAGTAAAATTCTTGACATGCTACCAAAAGATGCAGAATATTACGTGGTAAAACCTGGTGTTATACGCGGCTATAGTGCTGCATTGCTCGCTGAAGAAATGCAATCAATTCAATTATTATCCACTCCTTATTCAAGTTTTAAGCAAGCTCTAGATGCTGCTACCTCGGATGCCATTAAAGATAACGGTATCGTATTTATAGGAGGAAGTACGTTTCTCGTTGCGGATGCCCTTCCCTATTTTGAATAATATAGGAAATTGGCTTTACTACATTTTGTATATTCATTCATATTTTCATAATAATCGGATCTACCGATTTTGTTTTTTTTAAACAAAGTTTCACTCTAATAAAACATTGTATTCCGAAATCTTTTAATTGCTAAGAAATACCAATACAAAAAAAGCCGCATCAAAATAGATGCGGCTTTTCAGTTATGTTAATTTTAGATTAACGTAGAAGTGTAATGGTTCCATCGTAGGTATATTTCTTATCCTCAAATGAGGTAATCTCTACGTGATACACATATACACCTTGCATACAGGGTTCTCCAGATAAATCGTTACCATCCCAACCCATTTCCGCATCATTTGTTTCAAATAACTTCTCTCCCCAACGATTATAAATCATCATACGGAAAGTTTTAAAGTTCGTTGCAACTGGATTGAAGCGTTCGTTGGTATTAGGACCTTCTTGGTTCGGTGTGAAAACGTCTGGTACAAATACAATAATATCGGGACCGATGTGTACAGACCTTGAGAATGTATCTACGCAACCATGATTACTTATCGCGGTTAAGAAAATACGATAAATACCTGTATCACGAGAATATGCGAAACGTGGATTTTCACTCATTGCTGTATCGCCTGCAGTCGTACCAAAATCCCACACATAGCGCAAGCTCGGTGCAAATGGGCTTTGTTCAATCTGGCTCTTATTAATCATTGTAAACTTAGGCAAAGCAACTGTAGTTGAATATGAAGGATCGGTTTCGAAATACGCATCAGGTATTGGGTAAGCTTCTACATGCTGAGGTCCATCGATAGTTGTAGCACACTGGCCACCGTCAGGTGTGTTGTTAGTAACTGTTACCTTAACATCATAAATTCCCTGATTCGGATACACCACCATAGAAGGACTCGCTGCGGTGCTTGAATCACCATTACCGAATACCCACTGATATGACAATTGGGTCGGAGGTATACCAGCGGTTTCTGTTACCGTCCAGTTTGTTGACAAAGGCACACAACCATTGAATTTATCTAGTGGTTCTAGAATCGGATATGGATGTATAACTACCAAAATAGAATCGCTCACTTGAGGACAAACCTCATTTGGTATAGCAACGGTAGTTACTTTCAACATAGCCATTTTATTCGCTTGATCGTTCACACCATGGGTGTATACGATATTTTCGGCATTCGGGTTATCAATTGATCCATCTGAACCATTCATCAATGACCACTGCACCGTATTCAAACTAAATTTACTTTCACTTTGAATCGGGAATGGTGTGTTTTCACATTGTGGGTATGGTTTAACCGTTGTGATATTAACCTCGGGTTGGGTTCGCACGAAAACTTGATAGATCTCGGTATCGGCACAACCATTATTATCGGTATAAGCCAATTTCATATTATAAGGACCCTCTATTTCAGCAGTATTTGTGCTCAACGGAGTAAATACTGAACCTACTAGATTAGGACCTTCCCATGCGGCAACTCCACTCTGTGGTTTGGTGTTACCCATATCAATTCGAGAATTTAAGTCAAGAGTTGGACCAGAACTACACAACGTCATAGGTGCTAACAACACCGCATCTGGAGTGTCATTTACATAAACGTAGAAACTATCCACTTTTAAGCAACCCGTTCCGTCGTTGTAATAACGAATCTTGAAAGTTCCTGGGCCTTTGTTTGGCGGGAATAAATGTCCTTGTGGCAAAGGCATTCCTACGCGAGGGTCTGAATTAGAGTAATCTACATCCCCAACTTCGAAACGACCTCCTGTTACCTCAGATGCATTCATTCCGTTTACCGTAACATAATCGTTCAAATCTAAGGTATCCCAGTTTACACACACAGGATCTGGTGTCAATACACTCACGACAGGCTCACCAATAATTTGGATATTTACCGTATCGCAACTTTGACAACCCGTGATGATGTCGACGATACACAAATTAAACTTATACTTCCCTTGATAAAAATCTTCGGTAGGAGTTCCAAACTTGAACCTCCAATCTGGAGTTCCCCATGGGTTTAAGTTCACTAGCAAACGGGCAGAATCCGTTCCGCTTGCCCACTCTTTAACTACCCAGTCAAATTGTTTACCAGCCTTAGTCTTGGGGAAAACGATGGTTTCATCCATTTTAACTTCTCCTAAGTCTTGACAGTATATCTGATCTTTTAATTCCAAGATTGGATTTCCATCAATTCTCTGAACGGTAGAATCGTAGTTGATACAACCATTTTCATCTTTATACCATCCATAAATTTCCTCAGTGTAATTCTTACCGTTCTGAAGCTGGCTGTTGTTCAAATTAGTAGTTTTGAAAACATGTCGGGTAGGCAGCATGCTGTCTACCATATTATTTCTCTTGTTGAGTGTACCTCCCCAAATTTGAACACCATCAGTTTTACCAACGTTTAGGAAGCTGTTCAATTCGATATCACCGTAATCAAAACATTCAGATGGCAAAGGCTTCTTCAACCATTGTACCACAGGTAATGTATTTACATTTACGGTAACCGTATCGTAGTCCTCACATGTATGTCCACCTTGCGTTACTTTCACAAATATCGAATAATCAAAAGATTGCATACTTCCACCATTCTTATTGGAATTTCGTGGGTTAATAACATAATCCTTCTTGGATCCGAGTTTCTTACTAGCTCCGATATCGGTCCACTCATACACAGCAGATTCGGCTGCTGGCTTATGTCCACCTATAAGATTTGCTGATTGCTGATGGCAGATAGTGGTATCCATACCTGCAAGGGCTATGGCGGTATCGTTCACATAAAGGTGTACCGTATCTTTTTCCTCACAAAGCCAAGTGCGTTCTACAACTGTAACACTGTAGTCCTTTTCAACATGGACATTGATGGTTTGGGTAGTATCACCGGTATTCCAGTAATAATCTACGGTATCTGCATTTTGAGCGTCGAAGGTGAAATTTTCATAGGTACAGATGCGTGGATCAGGACCCAAATTAAGAATTGGAAGGGGTTTTACAAGGATCGCCGCTGTATCGTAGAAAATACAACCATCACCATCCGTTACCTGCACACGAATTACGGTATCCTTCTGGAAATTGGTGAATTTCAACGATTGGAAGGTATCAGCTGATACATGTGTTGGGTTTTTCACCACGATGTTTTGTTTGGTCGTATCGTAATTAT
>JALRKL010000131.1 GCA_023268875.1 Bacteroidia bacterium | reverse complement strand
GATCAATCATGTAAGCACCTTTACGGTTTTATATTAGGCGATTACGCCCAGTAAAATTGAGAGCGAAAACACAATCGCCAGAACAATAGTAATCTGATGAATAGTCTTGTCAGAGCCACGGCGAACGGTATTTAATTTGTTTGCCGTTGAAGGATATAGCCATAAAGAAATTGCTGAAATATTGGGCATTGATGAGGGTACGAGTCGTTCCCAATTGGCGAAGGCGCGAAAGGCCTTGCAAGATTATTTACAACAATTGAATATTTCCCGATAAATGTCTCAAGACCCGTTAGAACATATCGCCGAAATTTTAAGACAACACGAGGTTCGTCCAAGTGCTAATGCATCTTTTGATGAAGTGATGAATCGCCGTAAAAAGAAACGTAGGGGTTTCTTCTGGTGGTTCCAGCGCACTGGTGTGGGTCTATTATTACTCGGTGTTGGCAGTGGGATAGCCTATTACAACCAAGTTAAACTGGGGGCGATAAATGAAACAAGCTTGGTTGCTACAACTACAAATTCGAGTGATGCATTACGATACAGTAGCGATAAAAACTTTTCGATAAAAACCCAAAAATCAAAATCAGAATTCCCAAAAAAGAGGGAAAGTTTAAAAGAGAATTCCAAAGAAATAACGCCCAACTCTAAAGGTAGCGAAGAGAAAGGTTTATTTGGGTTATTTCAAAAGTTTAATAACCGCAGAAAGAATATTCTAGGTAAAAATACCAAATCCGTTGGTACAGATGGTTACAACGTTACAGACCGGTCTGCTTTCCATTCAACTAAAAATCTACCCTTGACATCTTTAGGCGCCATACCCGAAGGTACGAAAGAGTTTATCAATGGCGGCTCGCCTATGTCTTTATCAAATGTATATGATTTTGGAGCCAAGAAATATATCGCACAAACGTACTTTGATTTCGACATACAGCCCAATGGAGATGAATATGTAGATTGGAATTTTGACTTGCCTTCTGTGGGACTGAGAAAATACAGGCGTCCTTGGTATGTGGAATTCTCCGCTATAACCGGCAGTGATAACCAAGTTCAATTCGATCCAGATGAGAATATGAGTGTTTTGGGAACGAATTATATGGCCCAATATCAACTCAGTTTATTGCGTGAATGTCAAGGAACCTACATGTGGGGAATGGGATTACATTATACCCAGTGGGTTGGAAATGGAGAATGGCGTAAGCGCGAATACATTGACGTATGGAGGTACGACACGACCACTGTGGCTATCAATATTCCTGGTTTGCCAACACAGTATGTTACGCAACTTGATTCTCAATTACAATCTGAGTATAGTGTAAGCACTGGATTGATAAAATATCAAATAGATAAAATTTCATTGCCAATTAGCTTTAGGGGTTTTACTCGATTCTTAAAAACCAATTTCAGATATGCCGCACAATTTTCACCGGGTGTTACGCGTATAACAAAAGGTTCATATTTTACACCAACGGAGTTTATGCCAATCGATCGCACCCAGCGTTTAAGCTTTGGTGCTAAAGTAGGCATGGGGCCTATAATACCCGTTGGAAGTGGAGTTAGTATCGTAATTGAACCATCACTTATGTATGAAAGCTTTATTCACAGTCGCAATGGCTTGCAAGGAAACGTATTCGGTGGATTGGGCATTTCTATGTTGTGGAGGTTGAAATAACCCCTTGCTTTTTAACATTATCTCATTGTTATAGTTCTGATTATCTTATTGTTTCATAAGATCCAATAACAAAAAGGGTAATATTTTGTCACACAGGTCCAATTATTTAAGTCCTTTAGATAATGTGACTCTATCTTTGCAACGTATTAATTTAATCTGTCATGAATAAAAGACTTGCCCATGTATTGTTGATTAGCGGCGCTGCTGCTGTTTCGGCATTTGGCTATTTAAATGGATTTCAGGCTCTTAATTTGAGTTATATGGATACCACGGTTTTGCCCGGAAATGACTTTTACACCTATGTAAATGGAAAATGGATGGAGTCAGCCGAAATTCCTTCTGATCGAGGACGTTGGGGATCCTTTGATGAGTTGGATAAGAAGGCCGATAGTATGGCCCTTAAAGTGTTAGATGAGGCAGCTGCTCGTTGGAGCGCGAATAAATCTTCAAAGGGTGCTAGCATCTCAACCTACAGCGACCAAGATAAAGCGGTAATGATGTATAAAACCGTAATGGATTTAGACATTAGGAACAAGCAGGGAATTACGCCTATTTTACCCTACATTAAGGAAGTGCAAGGACTAAAAAAGAAAAAAGATTTATATAAGTTGATGGTTAAAAATGCTCCTTACGGGGAGTCTGTGTTTTTAGGCTTTTATGTGAGTTCAGATGTGAAAAATAGCAATCAAAATGTATTGTATGCCTATGGCACTTCGTTGGGACTCCCGGATAGAGATTATTATTTAAAAACCGACGAAAAAACCATTGCATTGCAACAGGCTTACAAGAAGTTCATGAAGGAAACCTTTAAGGCTTTCCAATTGGATTTGAAGGATAAAGAATTGGCGAAAATTTATGAATTTGAAAAAACATTGGCCCAAAGTAAAATGGACCGTGTTGAGCGCCGCGATCCAAACAAGCGATACAATCCCCGTTCTAAAGAGGCTTTTATTAAGGAAATGTTAGGAATGCCGGTGCAAGAAATGATGGATGCCCTTGGAATTGGTAACGCCGACAAAGTAATAATCGGAGAATTGGCATTCATGAATGTACTTGCTGCTGAAGTTAAAAAGGCGAAAATGTCGACTTTGAAAAAC
>JALRKL010000119.1 GCA_023268875.1 Bacteroidia bacterium | reverse complement strand
TAGGGGAGCTACTTGTTTGCATAATAATACTTGCTTTATTGCCCGCTTTTTTAGAGGAGTATTTATTTCGCGGAATTATTTTGCGGGTGGCTACGGCTCAATACCGAAAGCCTTTTTCTGCACTCTTCTTTCAAGCCAGCGTATTCGCTATACTACACCTTTCGTTGTACGAATTACCTGGTATATTTCTTATGGGGTTCCTATTTGGCCTTGTAGCCTATCGGCAAAACAATCTGTGGTATAATGCTATCACCCATTTTGTTTTTAACGGAACGACCATTGCGTTGCATTATTATTTAAACCATGCCGTACATAGTTTTAACAGTTTTACCACCGACGATATCCTTGCAAATGCCGCCATTGCGATTCCGGCATCGCTGCTGATGGGATTTTCATTGTATGGTCTTACCCGAAAGCCCCAATAACGCCAAAAGCCCCAAACATCAAACCACATAGCCAATAACCAAAAACCTCCACGATAGCCCCCATAACCTCTCACCTATAAATTCTCAACTATCAGTGAAACTCAATAATTTCTGGACGCGCATTATCTCAGGTATCGGACTTATAATCCTAACCTTCTATTTGTTTTATCAAGGCCCTTGGGGTTTGTCCGTATTTGCAACTTTAGTTGCTTTTTTCGGAATAAAGGAATTCCTCGTTCTACAAAACAGTTCCCACAAAAAATTCAACACCTTGATCCTGGCTCAAAGTCTTATGGCTGTTGCTACGATGCCCCTGTACCCGATCAGTCTCCGTGCAAATTGGAATTTCCCTATTGATCCGTATGGAGCGTTTGCGGTTATTTGGACATTCAGCATTGTTGTCGCCTACCTCTATTTAAATCAAAAAGGCAGCAACAAATCGGGAATTTATATCACAGCACATTTGTATATTTCCGCGCCTCTGATAATGCTACAAATGTTGGCACAACCAGCTTTAAATGGACATTATGAACCCCTAATTCCTGTATTACTGATGGTTTTAGTTTGGTCCTCAGACTCTTGGGCATACGTTTCGGGGAAGCTTTTTGGTAGGCATAAACTAGCCCCGAGCATTTCTCCTGGCAAAACATGGGAAGGTCTTATCGGGGGAAGCTTGTTAACGGCTTTGACCGGTTTTCTAATTTCTTATTACGGATTCACCGAATGGGTTTCAGAAGAAATCCCTATCGAAAAGGTTGGCTACGCTTACCAACAATTGATATCTCCATGGGGGTGGATCTATACTCCAATTTTAGGATTGTGCGTTGGGATTTTCGGAACGCTCGGCGATTTATTCGAAAGTTCCCTCAAAAGAAAAGCAGGAGTAAAAGACAGTGGTTCTATTATTCCTGGGCACGGAGGTGTTCTCGATCGATATGATGCCTTCCTATTCGCGATTGTAGTAATGTTTGTATTAGATAAGATACACCCACCAATAATCGACTTTCTTAAGAACACTTTTGGTTTTTTCTAAGCGATTTTTCGCTGCCTATTCGGTTAACAGCCGTTTTATTCGAATTCCTAGTGCAATTTTCATTTCATGAAATAGGCGTTCACAATCAAAAGAAGTATTTTTGCAGGCAATCATGAGTCCCGATACCTCTTATATCCATAACGCCGACCCATCGGCAATAGATCAACTGTACCAACAATATCAAAACGATAAAGAAAGCGTCGATTTTGGATGGCGCAAATTCTTTGAAGGATTTGATTTAGGCAGCGAAAAATATGCTACAGGAGGGGCCGTTAGCGAGGATGCCGTTAACGAAATCAAAGTACTTAATTTAATACACGGATATCGTCAAAGAGGACATTTATTCAGTAAAACGAATCCCATAAGACAACGTCGCAATTACACTCCCACTTTACAAATTGAGACTTTTGGATTAAATTCAGAGCACCTTTCCAAAACGTTTAATGCCGGCATCGAGCTGGGTATGGGACCGGCTAAACTTTCGGATATTATTGCAAAACTCGAAAAAACCTACTGCAATAGCATCGGTTGTGAGTTTAGTTATATACGCGATCCTAAACGCCGTCAATGGCTTCAAGATCGTTTCGAACAAACCGAAAACGTTCCTCAATTGAGCGTAAACGAAAAACGCCATTTCTTGGAAAAAATCAACCAAGCTACCGTTTTTGAGAACTTCCTTCATAAGAAATACATCGGACAAAAACGGTTTTCTTTAGAAGGGTTAGAAGCCCTAATACCTGCCTTAGACGCCGTAATTCAATACGGTGCCGAGCTAAACGTAGAAGAATTCGTTATTGGGATGGCCCACCGCGGTCGCCTAAACGTACTGGCCAATATTTTTAATAAAACTTACAGCCAAATTTTCTCTGAATTCGAAGGAAAGGTATTCCAAGGCGGTGATTTTGACGATTTCGAAGGTGATGTAAAATATCACTTAGGATACAGCACCGATGTAATAACCGCGACCGAGAAAAAAGTTCATTTACGCTTGGCCGATAACCCATCTCATCTTGAAGCCGTAAATCCTATTGTTAAAGGATTGGTTAGGGCTAAATTGGATACGAAATATAATGGAGATGTAGATAAAATTTGTCCCATACTCATTCATGGTGACGCAGCCATCGCGGGCCAAGGAATCATGTATGAAATTGTACAAATGAGTGGCTTGGATGCTTATTACGTGGGCGGTACCATGCACATCGTTACCAACAATCAAATTGGATTTACCACGAATTACCTCGACGCACGAACTTCAACCTATTGCACAGACGTTGCTAAAGTAACTTTATGTCCGGTTTTGCACGTGAACGCCGACGATATCGAAGCCGTTGTTCATGCGGTAAAACTAGCAATGGCATATCGCAATGAATTCAACAGCGATATCTTCATTGATTTATTAGGATACAGAAAATATGGCCATAATGAGGGCGACGAACCCCGTTTTACACAGCCAGACCTTTACAAATTAATCGACAAACACCCCAATCCTAGAGAGGTTTATAAAAATCAATTGATGGCAAGAGGGGAAATTGATGCCGCCATTGCTACCGAAATGGAGGCGAAATTTAAAGATTTGCTTCAAGAAAAATTGGAAGATGCACGCGGAGAATTTGTTCCAGAAACTTCAGTTATCCCAAATACATGGGAAGGTTACCAGCATGCCAATCAAAAATCGATTAAAGAAAAAGCCAATACCGCTGTCTCTTTGAAAAATATCAAAGATATAGGTCAAAAAATTAGCCATATCCCCGAATCTCAGGCACCCATCAAAAAGGTTCAAAGTTTGTTCAACGATAGGGCTAAAATGATTGACAATGGACAAATCGACTGGGCTATGGGCGAATTACTTGCATATGGCACCTTATTAAGTGAAGGTCATAATGTAAGATTGGTTGGTCAAGATGTTGAAAGGGGCACATTCTCACACAGACACGCTGTTGTAAAAAGCGAAGATGGACAAACGGAATATGCACCATTGCAACATCTAAGTGAAAAGCAAGGACGTTTTTCTGTATACAATTCATTGCTTAGCGAATATGCGGCTTTGGGCTTTGAGTATGGCTACAGCAGCACTACTCCTAAAGACCTTACTCTGTGGGAAGCGCAATTTGGAGATTTCGCCAATGGTGCGCAGATAATTATAGATCAATTTATCGCTTCCGCCGAAGCCAAATGGAGTAAATTTAGTGGGTTAACCCTGTTATTGCCCCATGGATATGAGGGACAAGGTCCGGAACACAGCTCTGCCCGTCCAGAACGCTTCTTGCAGTTATGTGCTGGTTCAAATATGCAGGTTCTCAATTGCACCACCCCTGCAAACTTATTCCACGCATTACGTCGTCAATTAAAACGGAATTTCTCAATTCCATTGGTTATCATGACTCCAAAAAGTTTGCTTCGACACCCGAAATGTGTGAGTGCACTTGAGGAACTTAGTAAAGGATCATTCCAAGAAATTATCGTGGACAATGATGTTGCAAAAAATGCGCGAAAGGTTTTATTCTGTAGCGGCAAAATCTATTACGATTTATTGGCATATCGCGAAGAAAACAACATAAACGATGTCGCCATTATTCGCATTGAACAATTGTACCCTTTACCCGAATGGTTACTAACCGATGTATTTAAACAATATCAGGGGGCTGATTTTGCTTGGGTGCAAGAAGAGCCTATGAATCAGGGTGCATGGTTGCATTTACATCGCTATGAATTCCCCGTAAAACTAGGATACTACGGCCGTAGAAGCAGCGCTTCTCCAGCTACTGGATTCAAAAAAGTTCACGATCGCGAACAAGCCGAGATTGTGGCGAACGCGTTCTCCTAAATTTTTTCTAACAGCGCCACGTTTTCCACGTGGTGGGTATGCGGGAACATATCAACAGGTTGTATTTTAACCAAACGGTAATGTTCCTGCATCGCCTTAATATCCCGAGCCTGTGTAGCAGGATTGCAGCTTACGTAAACGATGCGGTTTGCACCAGATTGATTTATTCGCTCTACAACGTCAGGATGCATTCCTTCACGCGGTGGGTCGGTAATTATCACATCGGGCATGCCGTGTATATCGAATAAAGCAGAGGTAAAAACATCTTTCATATCCCCGGCGTAAAACGAGGCATGTTCTACCTCATTATTGGCTGCATTTATTTTTGCATCTTCAATAGCCACTTCCACGTATTCGATTCCCACTAATGATTTTGCCCCTTCCGAAACATAAATAGCAATACTCCCCGTACCCGTATAAAGATCGTAGACAGTTTCTGCGCCTGTTAATCCAGCAAATTCCTTAGTGATATCGTACAAGCGTTTTGCCTGGCTCGTATTGGTCTGAAAGAAACTTAATGGCTGTATTATAAAATTATATTTACCCAAAGATTCGGTTAAATGAGGATTTCCCGAGTAATAAATAACATCGCATCCCTGCATGGCATCATTCATTTTCGTATTAACGATGTAATTCAATGAAACTACACGGTTAAAACTCGTTTTTATGTGTTCCATAACCGAATTAATGGTTTCAATATCGTTCTCATAAAAAGCCACTACTATCATCCATTCATCCTTCTCATTGCAGCGAAACATAATATTTCGCATCAAACCTTCATGGCGTTGGATATCGTGAAAGGATATGGCTTTTTCGTCACAAAATGCCTTAACGCTGCGTTGAATTTGATTCACGTAATCAGGCATTAAGTAACACGCCTCAATGTCTAATAATTGACTGAATTGTCCGGGTATATGAAATCCTAAAGCTCGAGGCCGGGGCTTATCTTCACCTTTCACATAATCTATCATCCAAGCCCTTTCGCTGAAGGTCAATTCGAGCTTGTTTCTATAAGCTTGCGTTTTTTCACTCCCTAGAATCGGCACCACATCAAAACCTTCAATACCTCCGATTCGTTCCATTGCATCCACAACTTGCTGTTGTTTACACTGCAATTGCGAATCATAGGGCATATGTTGCCATTTACATCCTCCGCAATATGTAAAGTAGGGACAAAATGGAGCAACTCTATTCTCCGCCTTCTGCTGATAACGGATAATCTGTCCTTCCTGAAAGTTTTTCTTTTTCTTAACTATTCTTACGTCGACAATATCTCCGGGAGCCGCGTATTTAACAAATACTACTTGATTGTTATCACGTCCAATTGCGTACCCTTCCGCGGCAATGCTCGTGATCTCTAAACCCTCGATTATTTTAATAAGCTTTTGCTTTCGACCCATTGGGCGAAATTACGACTTCTTTCCCTTTGCCATATCCAATAAATTCGAAAAATCATTAGGAGGCAAATAACCAGGCTGTACATAACGGTCGTTGTCGGCGGCTGGATTGGGCCAAAATATGGTAGTTGGAAAACCGGTAACGCTTCCATTTCCGAGGAACTGTAATAACTCAGCACCACCCCACTTTTTATCTCTAAAATTGTATACGGTTCCCAGTTCAGGATTGAATTTTACGCAAATAAATGATTCGTTAAGTTTTGCAATTACCGCAGGATCTGCATAGGTTTTACGATCCATCACCTTACACCATCCACACCAATCTGTGTAGGCATCTACCAATAAAATTTTTCCTTCCTTCACGGCCTTGGCATACCCTTCTTCAAATGAGTACCATTTTAGACCTTCTTCTTGAGGCGCTGATACCAGAGAATATACATTATTCAACTCTACGTTTGTTACAACCGCTCTGGTTTCTGTAATATATGCACTCGATTTGGGAACCCCATGGGCCACAACACTACCTACAATGGCAATAAGGGTAACAATTATTATGTTCTTCTTCATTTTATTCTCTTTACTCACTTCTAGACAAAAATCATACCAATAAAGTTGTCTTAAAACT
>JALRKL010000077.1 GCA_023268875.1 Bacteroidia bacterium | reverse complement strand
TGCTATCTTACAACGCTGATCCGTTCTGGCTTGCCCGGACATCGAGTGTTTCGCGTCAGCGAAATGTATCGAGATGGATGCTTGAATACGCAACACTTTCAGAAGCTACACGACGACCCTTTGCTGGTATACCCGGACATCGAGTGTTTCGCGTCAGCGAAATGTATCGAGATGGGTACTTGAACACGCAACACTCTCAGAAGCCACCCTACGACCTTTTGCTGTCATACTCCGATCTCGAGCGTTTCGCTTGCGAAATGTATCGAAATGGGTCCAACAAAGCGTTAATTGGAAAGTTTCACGTGGAACGGAGTGACAACCAACGACCAATCGCCTGTAACTCTTTGTCCCTCATTGTTTTAGATTCGTTTTCGGTTTTGTCGCCATAACCCAGGAGGTGAAAAACACCGTGTGAAATTACACGAACATATTCTGTCCAAAAATCACTTTGGTAGGTGACGGCGTTTTCTTTTATACGGTCCGTAGATACATATATTTCGCCATCCAGAACACCTTCGCTGTCAGATAAATCAAATGTGATGATGTCCGTGTAGGTGTCGTGGTTTAAATGCGTTTGATTAACCTCCAATAACTCATTATCGGTCATATGAATATATACAAGAGAACTTATAATAAAGTTGTGACTTTCGGCAATATACGAGAGTAGTGCTCGGATTTCTTTGCGCCTATTGGCGTCTAAAAACCGTGAACGACCGAGAAATTGTATGGATTCAGGCATCACCGCAAAAGTAATACGCTTCCCGATTTTTCTATACGCTTTCTTCGGTACAACGCCGTCACCTTGTAAATGTACATCCCGTCCAATGCAAAATCGCCATTGATTTTTCCATCCCAACCGACGAGAGCATCGCCTTGGAATATCTTTTGCCCCCAGCGATTGTAAACATACAATGTCGATTCGCCAGGTTTGATGGCGGGGTTCGAAACCTTAAATACAGGATTGTTTCCCTCGGGCGTAAAGGCGTTTGGAATTAACAAAGTATCCAATAAACTACTGTCAAAACCGAGGTCGACCCAAACCGGATTGCTGTAGCTGTAACCGCGGTTTTCCATTGACCACAAATCAGTTAATCCCTTAATGCGCACTTGATAATTACCAAATGGAGGTAATTCGTGATTTTCAGTAAAGGATGTTCCGATTTCAATCCAAGAGCCAAAGTCTTCACGCTCAATTGAATATTCGATCGATCCGCCAAGCAAACCCCATTGCAGGTTGTTGTTCCAACTTAAAGACCTCTGGTTTGCGCTTAAGTGTATCGTGCTTATTATTTTAGAACTATCTGCCGGAATTTCGCACTCATTATATCGCACCAGCAAAAATGAAACAGGCATTAACCGGGTGTCATTCAAAGAATGAACGTGTGAGAAGGTTCCACTTGAAACCGACTCCTTTTTTGTAAGCGACCAAGCACTACCCGCTGTTCGAAAATATATATTAAAACTATCGCCAGGATTGCTATACCCTTCTAAGTCAATTTGATAATCATCAGAAACAGAAGCAAAATACAAAGCTGTTTTTCTAGTCGGTTTGGGAAAGTCAGAAACAAAAAATTGCACGCGATTAGAGGTCGAGCTGATAACTGAGCCTAGTTTTTTCGCTCGAACATATATATCTAAATTAACCCCAAGGTAGGGTAGTGTGTATGATAAAGAGGTGGTATTTCCAGCCACTTGCGTGTTGTATATGGTTTCTTGCTTGTCAGAGTTCACAATCCAAACATCATACGAATCAACCAACCACCCCACATAAGGGGTCCATGTTATTTCTATACCCTTATCGCACAAATAGTTTGCGCTTGTTTGGACTTGTGTCAACATGGGGCTGTGGAAGTTAGATATAATACCACCATTTCGACAAGAGTCGTAGGCCGCAATGGCGACGCGATTCCCCGTTTGTTTGGGGTTGAAATCGCTGATTTCAAAAGAATAGAACAAAACATTTTGCTCGTCTATTAGAAGGTTGTTTCCAGACCCATCGACTTGGAATATACTATAACCCCATATATCAGCATCTGGAGGATGGGTCCAACCCGCAATTAATTTCTGAGTATTAAAATCTACACTTACGCTATCGGGTTCTACGTAAGAAGGAGGGGTGTCGTCAATGAATAGTTTATTTGACAAAAAAGAATCGTTTCCGGAACAAATAAAATGTGCGCTTACGTACAGCTCCCACTTTTTTTTATTTGGAAGCAAAGCATTCCATATATTCGAATTAAAGTTGGTAGATTCACCCAATAGTTCAAATTCAGCGAACGCATCCGTTCGGCCCCAAAGGCGGTATTTGGAAAATGTGCATGTATCCATTCCGGGGCGTTTCAACAAGCTTAATTCCCCAGTTACCCGATCTAAACAAGCCCGCTCTAAATAAGGAGCATAGCGACTTTGGCCCTTAATTCCCAAAGGGAGGAATAAAAACAAGATATATAAACACCTGATAAACAATGTATTTGTGAATTAAACATCACCCGCTACTACCTTAACAAACGAATTTGCATTCAATTCATTTTGTGCTAGTTGTAATAGCGATGAAGAATTAATACTCCATATAGACTCTAGTGTCTCTGCGTAATATTGAGTACTATAATCACGGACAATGGTTTGTAGGGCTTTCGTTGCCTGAGCAAAAGGGCCATCAAATCCAGACCTAAACATACCAGCATAATATCGTTTCGCTCTCTCTAGTTCAGCTTCGGGTATGTTGTTTTGTTGTAAATCGCGAATAATGTTTTTTACCGCATCCACTGCTTTGTCTGTGTTGGCACTGTTCATTTCTCCTGATATGTTCCAACTTCTTCCCTTCCACAAGGGCTTAAAATAAGAGTTTATACCGTAGGTAAGACCTTGTTTTTCGCGCAAATCCTGCATTAGTCTAGAACCAAAATACCCGCCTAAAACCATGTTTAGCAAAGAGTATTTGTGGGTTTCTTTTTCATCTAAACCCCCAATGTGTTTCATCCAGCGCATGCTGACTTGGCTGCTGTTTGGCAAGGAGTGTGAGACAACACCCAAATCGTGAGTTGGGTTTTGTGTGTTCTCGTCTTTTAAGCTCCAAGAAAACGGAGGTCTTTCATATGATTCCCAAATGTTTAATAATTGTCGCTTTTGTGATTCATCAACATCCCCCGATAAGAACAAAACCCCCGAACTGTTTTTGATGTATTTTTGGTGGAATTCTTGTAAATCAGACTGTTGTAAATTGGAAAAGTCATTTAAATCGCCAAAAGTGCCAACCCAAGGAATCTCACCATATAACAATTCTTTGGCTTTTCGATCAGACCAGTACCCGGGAGTTTGCATGCGCCGCTCTATGGATGACTTTTTGATTAACCCATAACGTTCAATTTCATCGATAGGGTATTCGGCCCGCTCGACATGGTGTAACACCCACTCAAACACATCTATTACAACAGTCTTTGCGCATCTAAAATGAATTCGAGCATACAATTGTTCGCTGTCGTTTCCCACAGAAGCTCCCAAGTGTTCAATGTGTTTGAGGATTTCGTTTTCACTTTTACCATCACCTCCCGAAAGCAATAACTCTACAGCGGCCAATGCTTGAAAGGCTTTAGTTTGGAGTTGTTTGGAAATGGGCAAAAGCCAAAAAACAGAAACAGCACCAATGCCTTTTGTTTCTTCGTGAAAGTATAGGGTTCCTTTTGGGCTTTTTTTAAATGCTATTTTCGGTACGGTGAAAGAAGAAATACTTCGTACACTCGGGGCTTGTTCTCTGAAACTCATTATTTCTTTGGATTGTAGTATAAAACAGAAGCGTTATCTCTTTTGAACCATTTTTGTGCCGAACTATAGGCGGCTTCTATGGTGGTGTCTTTTATTTGTTGAGCCTCTTCATTAATTGTTTCGGGTTGTTCTAGGTGCTCCCAAAATGCGAGCTTTTGCGCTCGACTCATCGGGTTTATAGGTTCAAACAACAACTGTGTGTATGTTTTATTTTTGGCGCTTTCAAAAGCAAAAGAGTCTTGCGCTTTAAATGAGCTATCAATAATTTCAAATAATCTATTTTCTACTGTTTCATGCGAAACACCGTCGTTTAATATCCCATATGCCATAAACAAACCTTCACCGATTCCACGCATATAAAAACATTCCGCCGCATTACACAACCCTTCTTTTTTTACTAGGGTTTCGTACAATTCAGAAACCTCACTCCCTCCCAACACGTCGGCATATAATTCCAATCCTAAGGACTCATCGTCTTTAATATTGGGACCTTTCCAAATTAAAAACACAACGGGGTTAGGAGACAAATCTTCCTCCGTTCGCCGTGATGGTTTCCAACCGTCATCTACGGGATAGGTATTTGGGTTGGCTTCCCCCGTAATAGGAATATCTCCAAACCATTTGTCAACCAAACTTTTACAGTCATTTAAATTTAGATTTCCAACAACAGACAATACAGCATTGTTGGGTGAGTAAAATCTATTATAAAAAGCTTGGACGTCAGATAGTTTTGCTTCGCTAATATGATCAAAAGTGAGCCCAATAGTTGGCCAGCGATACGGGCTATCTTTATAAAGCATGTCCCGAACATGGTGCCACAACAACCCAAAAGGCGCATTAAAGCAACGCTGCTTAAACTCTTCAATAACCACGCCCTGTTGAACACTAAGAGAATTTTCGTTAATGTTTAGGGCTAACATGCGGTCGCTTTCTAACCAGAAAGCCGTTTCAATATTTTCTGCTGGAACGCTGATGTAATAGTTGGTAAATTCATTGTTGGTAAAAGCGTTGTTTTGACCACCGGCTTGTTCTATTTCCTTATCGAAAGAAGCCACATTACGACTCCCCGCAAACATTAAGTGTTCAAAAAGGTGCGCAAAACCAGTCCTTTCAGGTGATTCGTCGCGCGCTCCAACATTATAAAGCGTATTTAAAACAACCGTTGAAACAGAAGGGTCATATTGGTGAATTACCCTCAAGCCGTTGGGTAATTGGAAACGATTAAAATCAATCACAGCGCAAAGATACCGCTATTCGCAAAATCACTTTTAATTGTCCTCCACAATCGAATGTGCATGAAAGTTTCCCCTAACACGCCATTCCATCGGTAGTAAGTTGTTAAGCCCGTTTTTAACCGCATTTGCGGTACCCAAACGGTGTCCATTCCATTCCACGATAACGGGCCCTTGAACGTTTGGTTTTTGAGGAACAAACTCCCGTTTTAAATATAACATCACTAAATCATCATCTAAAGTCACAACAGGCAAGGGTATTTCTGCATCTTTAAGCAGGCCAATTGCTGGGTGGGGTTTCCATTTCCCGGAGAAAACAGGTCCAACAGGAATTCCAGGATGAATCACGTTCGGCAGGTTATCAATTAATAGTTTTTCGTGTTGACCCCGAAGAACGTAAGAATCTTCTCCCTTTTGAATAACCTGAAAACCTGGAATTTCTATGCCCGCCGATTTTTTCTTCGTATGCTTTTTTCTGGGGGAAGTTTCTTTATTTCCAGCCTGGCACACACCCTCTGGTTTGCGGATAATACAAAAAAACAAACCTTCACCCGGCGATAGGTGGGGTAAGCACCTATACATGTTGGGCTCAAGTTGAAACAAAACCTCAGAATGGGGGTGTTCAAAAGGAATTAGTTCCGCACCCGTTTCTTTGCAAAACTTCAATATGTTGGTTTCGTTCTCGCTTCGATTGAATGTACAAGTACTGTAGACCAAAAAACCACCAGGGTTTAAGGCGTTCCAAACATCAAATAATATTCGTTGTTGCCTTTGGGTACATAATTCGACGTTTTCATTTGACCATTCTGAAATGGCGGTGCTGTCTTTTCGAAACATGCCCTCTCCTGAGCAGGGAGCATCGCAGAAAATCAAATCGAAATTGGGTCCGTTTTCTCCAAATCGTTGAGCGTCAGCCTTTGTAATTACCGTATTCGCAATTCCCCACTTGCAAACATTTTCAAACAAAATAGAGTTGCGTGATGATATCACTTCGTTAGAAACCAACAAGTCTCCGGGTTTCATTCGAGATGAAAGATCTGTGGTTTTTCCCCCTGGAGCTGCGCACAAATCCAGAACTACAACTCGTTCGGCACTTGGGTAATACGATGTTCTAAGAAAAGAAAAAACAGAGCCAATCCACATAGAGTTTGCCTCTTGAGGATAATATGCACCCGCATGAAAAGCAGGGTCCGCGGTAAAAACGGGTCGTTCCGATATGAAATAACCGAGGTCCGATTGTTTTATTTTTTCATGTGGAACGTTAATCTTTCCGCGATAAAAAGGATTCAAACGAACGGATGTTGGTTGGGGCTCCTGAAGACTTTCTAACAATTTTGAAAGAGTGTTGCTATCAAAAATTTGCGAAAGCTCTTGAATAAATGCCGATGGAAAAACACTCATAAACGATATAAATATCCCGAATCAACACGGGTGTTTTGTGGGAAATTCTTAACAAACAAAGACCCAGTACCCAAACCTTGGGGCATATTTATGTTGTAGGAAGAGACCCATTGAGCAATGTCAAACAAGCCTATATTACCCTCAAGCGCTGAAGTGCTCCACCAAGCTATATCTAATCGCGAGGCCTCTCGAATCCAAAGATCGCAACGATCAAAACCACCCAATAATGTTGGTTTTAGGATTATAAATTGGGGTTTGATCAAATTCAACAATTTCCCAACCTCATTGGGTTTAATACCAATCAATTCTTCATCAAGGGCAATTTTTATTTTGGATTCACGACACAATTTTTGCATGTCTTCGTATTTGCCAACAGCAATTGGTTGTTCAATCGAATGTATATCAAAACGAGAAAGGTCTTTCAATAGCGACATAGCGGCATATTCAGGGAATGCACCGTTTGCATCGATTCGTATTTCTACAGAAAAGGGATTGTGTTTCTTACGAAAAGTTTCCAGCATCCTACATTCGGCGTCAAAATCAAGGGCACCCACTTTGAATTTGATACATTTAAATCCTTCTGATACTTTTTTATCTGCTTCTTCAAGCATGGACTCAATATCGTTCATCCATACAAGCCCATTTATTTCAATCGCAGCCTCTTTGCGAGTAAACGAAGAGTTAACCCAAATGTCGCTCTTTGCTTGTTGTTTCCTCCAAAGGGCGTATAGACCAAAGCGCAAAGAAGGGTAGGACTCACAAAACGACAGCAAGTCTAAAAAAGAGGCCTCGTTTAGTTCGATACCTAAAAAAGGCTTCACAACAGCCATTAAATCAACGTGCCCGTCAACACTTAAGTCAACCAATGGGGCAACTTCAGAAACATACTCTTTGTTATCACAGAATAGGTGTAGCAAAACAACCTCTTTTTGGGCATAGGACCCTCTGGAGGTTTTTGCGGGTTTTATAAACTCTAAAACGTGTTTGTCTGCGGTTAGTAACATGGGAGAATTCTATCAACGAAACATTGAGGTTACATAAAAAGAAAGAGCCAAGTGAACCAAACACAACAACAAAACCGTCATTGAAACCCTTTTGAGTTGTAAGTTCAGACCTTCCCTATCTCCTGGTTTTAATTCGCGCATTTCACTATAATACCTGGACAAGAAAACCGCAGAAGGGGAAAAAACACCAAAAAGCAAAAACATTTCTATGTAATAAGTTGAATTATTTAGACTCAACAATACATTTAAATAAAAGGCAAAAGAACCAAATACACCTATGAAACCCAAAATCAACAAGAATCGCTGGTATTGTAAGGTTTTTTTAACGCCTAATTTTACGGCTAATGTTCGTTTGCCACTTTTTTTATCGGTTACTAGATCTCTGTAATTGTTTATGTTTAAAACTGCCGACGAAAGCAAGCCAAGCCCCAAACCGCCCAACCAAAAGCTTGTACTGGGTTGTAACCCCATGAGTAAACCTATTCCAACGATTGGAACGATTCCAAAGAATAGAATAACAGAGAGATCACCCAGTCCGGAATAACCATAAGCTTTTTTGCCCACTGTGTAGAAAATTGCAGCAGCTATAGCCAAAACCCCAACCAAAAGGAGGGAAAACAAAACCTCGGTATTTATATCATACTTTCGGTAGGCATACATCAACGTAAAAACACCCAAACCGAATAAGAAGCCAGACAAACCAATGAGTACTTTTTTCATTGATTCAGGCGTTATTTTGTTAGCGCTTAACATGCGGTCATTACGAACAGCTTTTGTATCAGTTCCCTTTACAAAATCACCGTAATCGTTGGCATAATTGGATAAAATTTGAAGTCCTATGGAAATTAAAACCACCAATCCCACCAAATCCCAGTGAGGTGTTTTATAGAAATTAACAAGAGAGGTTCCTAAAAACACAGAAGATAAAGCCAGAGGCAAGGTTCTCAAACGGGCGGATTGTATCCAAGGATTCATCATAGCCACAAAGTTCGCTCAATTCGGTAATAAGACTCGTTGGTGGCACCAAACTTTTTATAAAACGCGGCAACAGAAGGTATTTGTGATCCCTCAAAATCGAGATCGTAAGAAGGGAAATGTTCAATGGCGTGTTTTACAACACCATGCATAATGCCGCAATCGCGGCCTTCTTTTGTAGGAGCGGCACAAACGTAGTGCAAACGCTTTTTTCCTTTGAGAAACAGAGCTCCACCCATTAACTCATGTCCGCGATGGGCCAAACACGCATACAGCAAACTTTGATTTTGCATAGATTGACACGCAGATTCAAAGGCGCGGTAATCATCAGGCCATTGCAAATTTGCCTTTTCACCCCAAGCAGCGACATATAACTTTAGAATGAGCCGTATATCTTTGGTTTGGGTGTAATAAACTTGTTGACCCTCAAGTTTCCTAATGTTTTTTAAAGCGTCTTTATTGAAATCATTCTCAATATTGTGGGGTGCTTTTTTTACCAAGTTTGGAAGTTCTACAGAGGTTTTGGGTTCTCCCCAATAACCATTTACATTTAAATGAACCCGAACAAAATACCATGGAATCCTTTTTATGAATTCATGCAAGTTTGATTTTTCGGGATTCCCAAAAATACCGAGTTGTTGACAAAAATAGGGCTGATAGATGTACGGGAATATTCCCCATTTTCTTTTGATCGCAAAAGGAAATACAGCTTTATAATTCCCCTCAATAATCGCACCCCAAGATCCATTGCTAATTGCTTCGAGGTATTCAAAACGTGCATATGGTACATAATATGGACCGCTTTCTACACAGGTATTCCATTTATGGGGGTCGATATTTTTTCTGTCGATGTATTTCAAATTAAAGGTCTCCCATAGAGGCGCTTTCTTGAAAATCTGGACTTGCCCATGATTTAAAAACGGGCATCCACATTTCCCAACCTGAACGTTCCGATAGAGATTCGTTGTGTGCAATAAACGTAAAATTTCCCCCAAATAAAAATACCATTTCTTTAAGAGAGCGACCCATTTCGATTGCGGCAATGGGTGAGAGGGACATATAGTTTTTAGCAGTTACGTCCATAATGCAAAAAGGATGTATAGTGAGCGGTGTTTGGCTGTTTTTTGCCAAATTAAACCACCTAAAATCGTAGGCGGTACCGGCCCTAAAACCCACATTTTCAGCATAGCCCATACTCCAATCGTGTTGAATTCCAAGTTCAATTAAACATTCGTAGGTATCTGGAAATAATAAATGTACAAAATGCTGTCGGCTATGAGTGATGTTTGCCTGAAGTAGGTGTTCTAACCACTTTTTTTCTTCTTCCCAAGTCGATTTAGGATTCATACTAAACGAAGGGTGAAGTCCAACCGCGCTTATTTGTGCAGAGTCTTTAATGGCGTTTTTAAAGGGCTCATACATGCGCTTTACCTGTCGGTTTACTCCCTTTACGCGTTTTGAGCACAACCAGAAAATACGACTTGACACCCCTGTGTTTTGTAAAAAATTAAAAACGGTTTTTCTGGGATCGAAAGGGTCGCCCCCATTCGATATCGCCGTTATTCGTTCCCATAAAAGCTTCGGAAAACGCAGGGCAGATGCCAATTGTCGTCTCCAAGACCTACCTTTAAATTGATAGGCAATATCTATATCAAAACTGGCTATAATACCGTGGTCTTTTATCGACGAAACTTGGTTTAACGCACTTAAAAAATGAAAAAAAGCAATATCAACATGAGGGGCAACATTGTATCCCCACTTAAATTCAAGCGATTCTTTGTAGGAAAAACGACCAAAAGAATCAGCATCAAAGTCTTGATATTCTTTGTAGCGACTTAAAAAGTAAAAAGCCATTGCGAAAATATCGAAGCCAAGTTCGGAATCATTGGGGAAAAGGCAAGGGAAGGGTTTTTTTAAAAAGTTTTGTAAACGTTGAATTTCAGAATCTGGAAGACCGTTATTTTTTGATTTGATAAGCAGCGATTCTTGTGAATTACTACTTAAATGAAAACTGGATACATAAGGATCAAAATATCGGTTAACCGTTGTTTCCGTCATTATTGAATCTTGGATAACAACAAACCCGGGAAGACTTTCGAATTGTTTGCTAACATATTGTATTTTTACCTGAGAATCGTCTTTAATAAATTCTGAAGTTTGGGTAAAAATCTTTAGTTCCGTTTCCAGTCTTCGTTCCAATAATTCCTCCAAAACATATTGAATGCGAGGAGAAACTTGGTCAATGAACACGGCAAACATAGAAAAAGACGTTATTTTTGATGCAAAATAATGAAAGTAGCTCTAATCACCGGTATAACCGGCCAAGATGGTGCCTATCTGGCCGAATTTCTTTTGAAAAAAGGGTATATGGTACACGGTATCAAACGCCGTAGCTCGTTATTCAATACCGATAGAATCGATCATTTATATCAAGATCCACACGTGGAAGGATCTAACTTTAAACTGCACTATGGAGATTTAAGTGATAGCACCAACCTAATCAGAATCATTCAAGAAGTACAGCCGGATGATATCTATAACCTCGGCGCAATGAGCCATGT
>JALRKL010000075.1 GCA_023268875.1 Bacteroidia bacterium | reverse complement strand
ATTTCCCAGGATATCAATGTTTATAATCTGCCCGAGGTGAGCTTTGAAACAGGGGGAGGTTGTGAAGGTGATACGGTACTCTTCCTGCCTAATCCTGCAGGGCTAAGCAATACTTTTCCTGCTATTGATAGCATATCTATGGTCCAACAATTCAATAGATCGTGAAATATTCGTTACGCAAAAAGGATGGTACTTTGTCGGCATTGTTACTGTAAATGGATGTCGAAGTATAGACAGTGTTCGTGTTGATCATTTCCCGGAAGTAACCGTAAGCGTGGGGGATACCATTGGCTGTGAAAATGTACCGCTTACATTCACGGCGGTTTACAATGATGCGAATGCCAGTATTAAATGGAGCAATGGCGCGTCGGGCCCAACGATGACAACGGGTCAATCTGGAACTTATACCGTTACAGCCACAGTAGGATTGTGTTCTACTTCCGATAATTTTGAGTTTGACTATTTCCCCAGAGAATTAGAACTGGGTCCAGATTTACAATTTTGCGATATTATTGACACACTGATTAGTTCCCCTCAAAATGATTTTAAATCGGTCATTTGGAACGATGAAATCCCCGGTATGAATTACCGCCTTAGGGAGTCAGGTATTTTGAAAATTAGCGTAGTGACACAAAATGGTTGTATCGAACGAGACTCGTTAATGGTGAGATTGTATAACAGTCCTTTGCTAAACTTAGGCCCCGATACTACGATTTGCTTATCCGAAAATCCTATTTTAGATGCGGGGTTTGGAATGCGTTCTTACAAATGGAACAACGGTAAAAACACTCAGAAAATTACGGCATATGATTCCGGTTTGTATACAGTTGAAATTGTATCTACAAATGGATGTAGAAGCAGAGATTCTGTTTGGATTAACAAAAGAAAAGACCTTTTCCCTTCAGACATATATATGCCCAATGCATTTACTCCAAATGGCGATGGCTTAAACGATGTATATCCATTAAATCAATATCAAGTTAAAGGAGCTGAATACCGACTATGGGTTTATAATCGTTGGGGTGAAAAATTAGCAGAATTCGCCCATCCCGATGGAAATTGGGACGGTTATATCAACGGTGTTCCTGCACAAGAAGGAGTTTATGTATTTAGAGTTACTTGGGTTGGTTGTGACAACCAGAGAAGGTCCTTATTTGGTGATTTCACCTTGCTTCGATAGTATACACGTTTCTGTAAATAAAACTATATGACCTGTATTACAGGAAAATCGTAGTAATAGCCTTTTAAAATCAAAAATCTTATTTATTATTACTCACCCGGCGTATGCCATTCTTAAGTAGTGTTGAATGGAAATTAATTACCAAACCTAAGTTATAGTCGTTGTTACGAACCATTTTAAGGGTACGTTGAACTTCTGATTCGGGAATGGTGTCAACTGCCACGACATTAATAATTACACTATCTCCGACAATAAAGTCAATGCTATTGTTTTTCTCGAGAATTTGCCCTTTGTAGATAATATCCAATTCTACACCCGATTGAAATTCGATTCCCTCTTGCTCAAATTCCCATTCCAAACACTCGAGATAACAGGATTTATCTAAGCCTGGGCCTATATGTTTGTGAATTTCAATTGACTTGCCTATAACTAGATGAGCTAATTCTTCTTCGTTTAAAGTAGTGAGTTGCATATAAGACCTCCATAATTAATAAGCCTAAACTTTTATTGTGAGGATTAAAACCCTTAACAATAGCCAGCCGGAAATGTAAAATTACGAACATCTTATAATCAAAAGTTTTTGATTTGGTAAAAAGCGGATTTGTTTTGTAAATAGACAAAATTGGACGTTTAACCTTATAAATTGTACTTGTGTCCGAAACCAAATGCGTAAATTTGAATTTGAAAATCATGCAAAAAACCTTGATTAAAAATGCCCAAGTCGTTAATGAGGGTCGCACCGTTACACAAGATGTATTAATTTCTGGTGAACGGATTGAAAAAATTGCCGATCAAATTGAAATAAAGGGCAATGTTCATATTATTGAAGCCAATGGTATGTTTTTGTTACCAGGTGTTATAGATGATCAGGTGCATTTTAGAGAACCCGGATTAACCCACAAGGCTGAGATTTACACAGAAAGTCGAGCAGCATTAGCTGGAGGGGTAACTTCTTATATGGAAATGCCCAATGTGGTGCCACAAACCACAGACTTTGATAAACTTGAGGCCAAGTATCAAATTGGCGCTGAAAAATCTGCGGTTAACTATTCTTTTTACTTGGGAGGAACCAATCAAAATCTAGAGGTACTTAAACGAGTGGATACCGAAAGTGTTTGCGGGGTTAAAATTTTTATGGGGAGCAGTACAGGTAATATGTTGGTTGATGATGCACCCGTTTTGGAAGCCATGTTCCGAGATGTTCCTACATTAATTGCCACGCATTGTGAATGTGAAACCCGTGTAAAATCGCGTTTGGAAGATGCGAAGTCGCGATTCCCAAATGGTATTCCACCTTCTGAACATCCCATAATTCGCGATGCTACGGCTTGTTATTTAAGTTCATCGTTGGCGGTTGATTTGGCTCGAAAATATCATTCACGACTTCATATACTTCACATCACATCTGAGGTAGAAACCCATTTATTTAGAAATGATATTCCTCTGGCGGAAAAGCGGATAACTTCCGAGGTTTGTGTGCATCATTTGCATTTCACAGATGCCGATTATGAATTATATCAAAACCAAATTAAATGCAATCCGGCTATTAAAACGCAGGCAGATAACGATGCTCTATGGAAGGCGCTGCTTGATGACCGTTTGGATGTAATTGCTACAGACCATGCTCCTCACGCTATCGAAGAGAAATTTGCCGAAGATTATCTAAACTGTCACGCGGGTTTGCCCTTAGTGCAGCATCCATTATTATTAATGCTGAAGAAGGTTCGAGAGGGCAAGATTAGAATAGAAAAGGTTGTAGAAAAAATGTCTCACAACGTAGCGATTGCATACAAAATGGTTGACAGAGGCTTTATTCGTGAGGGGTATTTTGCGGATTTGGTTTTGGTTAATCCGTCTGGAAATACAACTGTAACGAAAGATAACATAAGATATAAATGCGGGTGGTCACCATTATTGGGTACTGAATTTGGAAATAAAATTGAAAAAGTATTCGTTAACGGTACATTGAGTTTCGACAAGGGAAAAATTAAGGAAATTAACGCCAAGAGGTTGCGTTTTCAGAAAGATCGTTAAACAAGCTTTTGTCGCTCAATGTAAAAATATTGCAAAGCGGTTTCTAAATCTTGCGAAACATCACAATCGTAATACTTCATTCCGAGAGATCCTGCTTTGTCCTTTAATTCAGCGATTCTGGTTTTTTCTGCCTGTGCATAGGATAAGGCATATTCAGATGGGTGGAGTTTGATACTTATTTCTGTCTCCAAATCAACAAATTTTATGGGTTGATCGCCTAAGTCCAATGAAATTTCCAATTGATGATCTGTGATGTGTAAAAGCAAGACCTCGCATTTCAAATAGTGTAAATAGGAGAGGGTATTCCAAAAATCAGATTCAGAATTTGTATCTGGATCAAAAAGAAAATCACTCAAAATAACGACCATATTTCTTCGTTTTATTCCTTTTAATAAAGATGAAAACTCGAATTTACCTAGCTTTTTCTCAGGGAAATTGCCTTCCCAAAAAGGGGTAAATTGGTCTATACAAAATTGCAAGTGTGAGCGCGTTGATTTTAAATCTGATTCCCACAATAATTTTGATTCTTCGTAGATATTAAAACGAAAAGCATCGCGTTGGCGGTGCAAAAAGTAACCCATACCACTGGCGGCTAATAATGCGAACTTTAATTTCTGCTCGGTTTTTTGAGGGAATCGCATGCTACGGGAAGCATCGATCCAAAAATGACACCTCAAGTTGGTTTCTTCGATAAATTGTTTGATATATTTTTTATCGGTTTTGGCCAACAGTTTCCAATCTAAATTTCGAATGTTTTCGCCGGCGTTGTAAGGCCGATGTTCGGCGAATTCCACAGAAAAACCATGTAGTGGACTGTGATGTATGCCTGTGATGAATCCTTCCATCGCTTTTTGAGCTAAAAATGAAAGGTTTTGATATGACATTACATCATTTATTTTCATGGTTATAAAATTAAGGATTATTCATAAAAAATGAGCGGGGAAAATCGACATAAAGGGAATTTTATCAAGGATCGATATATGGAGTCGATTC
>JALRKL010000225.1 GCA_023268875.1 Bacteroidia bacterium | reverse complement strand
ACATGGGAATCAACGTGGCTTCAAAGAAGACGTAGAACAGCATCGCGTCTTGCGCAGCAAAGACACCAATCATCAAACCACTGAGAATCAAAAAGGCGGCCATGTACTGGCTGACCCGCTCTGTGATGACCTCCCAAGGATTTTTTATTGACGAATTCTTGCGTGAGCAATTCTTCCGGCACGGGAGTGAAATAGGCATCTAGCATAGCACCTGCAAATTCGTTTTAGTTGTGTAATTTTCGCAAAAGATTAATTCACACTTTTGAACTTGTACAATTTATCTCACTTTTTTCATCAAAATTTGCGGTTCCGATAACTTTACGAGCAATTCATTGTTCTATCTGTTACAAACCCACTAATTTTGCACTTACATGAGTCAAGGATTTTACACCATTACGATTAAAGACATTATTCAGGAAACCTCTGATGCCAAAACATTTGTATTTGATATTCCTGAAGATATCAAGGCAAATTTCGCATATCAAGCAGGTCAATATCTTACTTTCGAAGCAGAAATAAATGGCGAGAATGTTCGTCGCTCTTACTCGCTTTGCACCTATTCTGGTGTGGATTCCCATCCTGCGGTGACTATCAAAAGAGTAGAAGGGGGGCGTATGAGTAACTTTTTCAATAATACCTTGAAAGTGGGCGATTCGGTGCAAGTAATGCCTCCCATGGGTAACTTTACCGTGATCCCAGATGGTTCCCGTCAAAAACATTATGTTTTATTTGGAGGCGGAAGTGGAATTACGCCGGTTATGGGTATAGCAAAAGCCGTACTCGCAGACGAGCCGGAAAGCAAGGTGACTTTGGTATATGCCAACCGAGATCCTGAGTCTGTTATTTTCAAAAATAAACTCAAAGAAATGGAAACGGCTCATGGAAGCCGCTTCACGGTTTTGTTAAGTTTTGATAAAGCACCGTTTACTTGGTTTGGCCTTAAAGGTCAGCTGAGTGAAGATAAGGTTCAAACTATAGTAAAGAATAAAATTGGTGGATCTTTCGATACCTATCCTTTTTATATCTGCGGTCCTGGACCAATGATGGAAGTCATAAAAAAGGGATTGTCGGGAATTGGAGTTCCTAAAGACAATATTAATATTGAATATTTCAGTGCCCCAACTTCGTCAGAAGAGGGTGATAATGTAGCGGTGGGTACGGATAGTTCTGAGGAAGCTTTTGATGGAAATTCGGAAATCACATTAACGGTTTATGGGAAAACCCATACCATTTCGGTGGATGAGAATACCACTATTTTGAATGCCGCTATGAAAGAGGGTATTGATCCTCCTTACAGTTGTACGGTAGGAGTTTGCACTACATGTCGCGCCAAAGTACATTCTGGTTTGGTGCACATGTTGGAGCGAGAGGGCTTGAGCGACAAAGAAATCGAGGATGGCTTTGTACTGACCTGTCAGTCGGTACCGCGCAGTTCTAAGATTACTCTGAGCTACGAGTAAGCCTTTTTTCGAGGTGAATTCGTGTGGGGTTAATTAGAAAATTTCACACCTACATCAACTGCTCCGAATACTGCCTTACACGAATTAGTAGCGCCGCAAAATCATCTGGTAACTCTTGCTCAAAACGAAGGTTTTCTCCGGTTGTGGGATGCACAAAACCGAGAACCCGCGCGTGAAGGGCTTGTTTTGGGAATAACTCGAAATTATTGTGAATGAACTGCTTGAATTTGGGCAAATTTGCCCCTTTCAAAATTTGACGTCCGCCGTACATTTCATCTGAAAACAAAGGATGGCCAATGTGAGCGAAATGGGCCCTTATTTGATGGGTCCGGCCTGTTTCAAGTTCACATTCCACCAAAGTTAGAAAATGAAATCGCTCTAAAACCTTCCAATGTGTGATGGCAATTTTTCCGTCTTCAGGATCGTCGTAATGCTTGCTCTTGCGTCGGTCTTTCGGATCTCGTGCTAAATAGCCTTCTATAGTGCCCGAGTCTTCTTTCGGTTCTCCCCAGACCAAAGCCCAATATTTTCTTTCTATGCTGTGTTCAAAGAATTGCTTTCCGAGGTGACTCAGGGCCTCATCTAGTTTTCCAACAACAAGGAGTCCGGAAGTATCTTTATCAATACGGTGAATCAAACCGGGTCTATGGCGCGCGTCTTTCTGAGGTAAATTTCCAAAGTGAAATAACAGAGCGTTCACCAACGTACCGTTATAATTATTGCATCCAGGATGTACCACCATTCCGGCGTGTTTGTTGATTACGGCAACCGCATCGTCCTCATAAATTACATCGATGGGAATATCTTCGGGATATACTTCTGTGTCGCGAGGTTCATCGGGTAATACAATTCTAATATGATCTCGTGGCTTAACTTTATAGTTGCTTTTGACCGAATTCTCATTCACCATTACAGCTCCAGAAACAATTCCAGCCTGAATTTTAGTGCGTGAAGCATGGGCAATTCTATGCATCAACCAACGGTCAATGCGCATAGGTTCCTGTCCGGGATCTACAGTGAAGGCGTAATGTTCAAAACCTTCTTCCTCTTCTTCGATGTAATCGTTGGGTAGCGTCAATGAATTGCAAATCTACGTCACAATAGCCAAATGCTGCTAATATTCAAATTGTAAGTGTCCTAATTTCAAACCTGCCCAGCCCGCTTGGTTGATTATCACCTTTTTTCCAGCTTTATTTTTAAGTACAGTGGGTTCGTCTAAAAATGTGTGGGTATGTCCGCCTAAAATCACATCAATTCCCTCGGTTCTTTGTGCCATTTTTAAATCGTCAATTTTTTCACTTTGGTATTGATAACCTAAATGTGACAAGACGACTACGGCATCGCAGTTCTTTTTCTTTCGAAGGAAATTTACCTGTTCTTGTAGTTTTTCCACAGGATCGAAATATCGGAAACTACCTCGATTGGTCTCACCTTGTAAGCCAATTAAATCGATGCAAACACCCGTAACTCCTATTCGTACCGGACCTTTTTCGATGATTTTATAGGGTTGAATAACGCCGTGATCACTTCCTTTATCAAACGAATAATTTAGTAGGAGGGTCGGCGTATTGTATTGTTTTCGCAGCGCGAAAACATGTTCTACGCCCATATCAAAATCGTGATTCCCTAAAGTAGTGGCATCGTAACCCATACGTTGCATCCATTGCAATTCAGGGTGACCTTTAAATACATTAAAGTAAGGGGTGCCTTGAAAAACATCGCCTGAGTCGAACAACGTTACATGTTCATGTTGTTGTTTGATTTTCCCAACTAAATCGGTTAATCGGGCAATTCCACCTTGATTTGCATAGCGCCTGTGGTTTGAGGGGAATGGCAAAAAACGGCTATGAAAATCATTGGTATGTAAAATAGACCATGTGTTTTTTCTTGGACTAATGGCATGTGCGTATCGCATGAGAAAGCCACTTGCCAAAAGAATGGTGCTGTTTTTGAGGAAAATTCTTCGGTTCATCGATGGTAAATACGTGGGTTGTTTCTCGGCCTAAGTTGTCCGTTGGATTCTTTTGTCTCGAGGCGAATACCGTTGATTATAACGTCGCGTAAAAAGGTGCCGGTTTGGATAGTTCTTTTAGCATCTTTTAGCATCGTAAAACCATCGCCGCCCCCTAACATGAAATCAACCGTGGCAATACAGTAGCTCCGACGGCTGTCGAACATATTTCCATTAATTTCTGCTTTGGCAAACTCTTGAGTATCCAAATATATTATCCCTCCCGAGAAAGGACTTCCGCCTATTTGGGCTATGTAATTAAGAAGTTCAATCATTTGTTTTCCCGACAACACCAATAAAACGACTTCATTATCAAAGGGCATAACCTCATAAACATTTCCCAAGCTAATAGTACCACTATCAATAGAATTCCTAAGACCGTTATGGTTTAATACGGCAATTTCGGGGAGAGGAAGGTTGTTTTTTTGGGCAAATTTTCGAGACCACTCCAAGGTGTAGTCGGCTACTAAACGAGCCAATGTAGCCTTGTGCTGTTCAAGTTCACTGATTCTTCCTTTGCTACGGATGGGGCTAAATTCTCGTGAGGTAAAACCAATAATTTCATTCATTTGGGAATTCAGAGAATCGCTTAATGGCTGCAACCATTGCACTATCGAACGGTCTTCTTCAGTAGTTTCATTTATGTCGATAGACGATCCTGTTGTATATGTAACAACGGTTCGACAACTTTGAAGAAGCAGCACAATTAGCGGCAATAAAACCTTTATTCGGGTCATTTTGAGTTGGTAAATTTAGTTAACCTACAGAGAATAAAATGTTAACGTAGGGTAATCACGGTGTAAAATAAATGAAGTAGATTTGAAGTACCCATTATTTTTAGGGAATTTTGCAAAAAGTTATGAAAAAAATATTCGCAATTATCGCAACTGTATCTTTTCTTGGTACGGCAATGGCGCAGGATGTAACCCCGTGCGACGAGTTATTCTTTAGTGAATACGTTGAAGGTTCTAGAAACAATAAGGCTTTAGAGATTTACAATCCAAGTAATCGCACTATTGATTTAAAAGATTACCGTGTTACCCGCTGGCAGAATGGTTCGGCCACTTGGTCCAACCAATATTCCGATGTTTTATCAGGCAGTATCGGACCAAAAGAAACCAAAGTATTGGTAATCGACAAGCGCGATACTACGAAAACAGGATTAGACACCCCGGTTGTAGCGGGCTTGCGCAATAAAGGTGATATCTTTCTATCACCTGTGTATGAAGTTTCTTACAGCATGTATTTCAATGGGGATGATGCCATGTCATTGGATAGATATTATGAAGAATTTACCACTTGGGTTCCGGTAGATATTATGGGGAAAATTGGCGAGCGCCCTCCTTTTGGAGGATGGAGCGATTCGTTTCCTTATAACAGTGGTTTGGGTAAATGGTATACGGCCAATCATACTTTGGTTCGCAAACGTGAAGTATTAACCGGTATCGATACAATTGCTCCAGTACGTCGCGGAGTAACCACTACCGTTCCACAGGCGGCTAATCCTCAGTTTTTTAATCCATCGGATGAATGGATATTGTACCCAATAGACTTTTTTGATTCACTCGGAAGTCACGATTGCGGGTGTTTAACTTTGTCTACTCAAGAATTGGAAAAGACTATTTCCGTTTATCCGAATCCTGTAAATGATGTATTAATTGTTCGTTCACACACAAAAATTACAACCGTACAATTAATGGATTTGAAAGGAATGCAAATAGAAGTGCCGGTATCAATGGGAATAAGCGGCGAGGTCGTGAAAATTTCCACCGAAAATTTAAAAGACGGTATATGGATTTTGCGGGTACAACTCGAAAATGGAGTAACATTGACGCGTAAAATTCAAAAATAAGGATGTATTTCCAGCGGCTGCTTCTTGGTTTATTGGCCATTTTTTGTGCGCCATTATGGTCTCAAGTCACCATTAAGGGTAAGGTTCAGGATGGTATTTCAGGCGAATTAATTGAAAAAGCCCAAATTAGCGCCGGTACTGTTACGGTAGAGACCGATAAAAACGGTTTTTACGAGTTGAAGGTACCCATGGGCTCCTATCAAGTGAGAGCAGTAGCTGATGGATTTGCGCCGTCGGTGATTGGTATTGAGGCCGATCGTACGCTAATTCCTAATGTAAATTTCGAATTGGAGAATTTAAGCGATGCCATGCAGGCCGTTCAAATTGTAGCCAATGTAGCCAAAGATCGCCGCACCCCGATTGCGTATAGCAATATTTCCGGAAAAGATATTAAAGAGCGATTGGGGAGTCAAGACATGCCCATGCTT
>JALRKL010000198.1 GCA_023268875.1 Bacteroidia bacterium | reverse complement strand
CCACCATGGCCGAACTGCAATTATCAGAACTTCCTACAGCACGGAATTCAAATTTATTTCCGGTAAACGCAAATGGGGATGTACGGTTACGGTCCGTATTGTCTAATAAAATTTCCGGAATATTCGGAATATTAATACTATTCTGTTTACCGTGATCGTTTCCTTCAATGTTGTGTTCAAAATCTTCCAAAACCTTTGACAATGTATCTCCAATAAACACACTCATAATAGCCGGAGGAGCTTCGTTGGCACCTAAACGGTGATCGTTAGCCGCAGTTGCAATGCTCGCACGCAATAAATCAGCGTTGTCGTATACCGCTTTAATAACGTTAATAAAGAATGTTAAAAATTGCAGATTTTCTTGTGGGCTATTTCCGGGGGAAAGCAAATTAACGCCGGTACTGGTAATCAAACTCCAGTTGTTATGCTTACCGCTGCCGTTTATGCCTTTGTAAGGTTTTTCATGTAGCAACACGCGCAAACCATGATCGGCCGCGACTGCACCCATCACATCCATAAGTAAGGTGTTATGGTCAACTGCCAAATTCAAACTTTCAAACTGCGGTGCACATTCAAATTGACCAGGGGCCACTTCATTGTGACGTGTACGCAAGGGAATTCCTAAACGATGCGCTTGTTGTTCGAAATCATTCATGAAAGCCTGTACTTTGGTAGGAATAGAACCGAAATAATGATCTTCCATTTGTTGTCCTTTAGCCGGTGCGTGTCCGATTAAAGTGCGACCTGCATACATTAAGTCTGGACGCGCTTGATACAAATCTTCCCTTACCAAGAAATATTCTTGCTCTACCCCTAAGGACACCGAGCAATCGCTTACATTTTTATCGAAATATTGGCAAACGTCTGTGGCTGCTTTACGCACAAACGCCAAGGTCTTTAATAAAGGAGCTTTGTAATCTAGGGCTTCACCAGTGTAAGAAACAAAGATTGTTGGTATACACAAGGTACGAACGCCCCCTTTTTCCAAAATAAAGGCCGGTGAACTTGGATCCCATGCCGTGTAACCACGAGCTTCGAAGGTATTTCTAATTCCCCCAGAAGGAAACGAACTTGCATCGGGCTCCTGCTGTGCGAGCGCTTTCCCACTAAACACTTCAATTCCACTATCTACTCCAGTTGGCTCGAAGAAACTATCGTGTTTCTCCGCTGTTGTGCCACGCAAGGGTTGAAACCAGTGCGTGTAATGGGTTGCCCCCATGTCTAGTGCCCAACGTTTCATGCCGCCCGCAATTTCGTCAGCGGCATTTCGATTCACGGTGTGTCCTTCTGTTACGGCTTTGTGAATTTCAGCAATGGCATTGGCCGACAAATAGCCCTGTTGGGCTTTGGGTCCAAATACCAATTCTCCGTAATAGGCGGAAATGCCCTGAGGGTGTTCCAGATGTGAATGTGTGTCTTCAGAGTGACTCATGATTGATAGTAATTATTTTTTTTGATTTTGATTGAACACGGCAAAGGTACAATCCTTGAAACGAAAACGGTTCAAATTTGCCCCATTAAATATTCATATTAAGTTAACACCGAAAACATTGAAAAATAGGCTATTTCACACTCATACCCACATATCATCCACAACATCGAAATCAAGGATGGAAGGGTTAAATCGGTTCTTACCGAAACCCTTTTTCCCAAAAGAAAGAAAGGTCGTAACTTCGTTCGAAATTTTCAAACCATGAAAAAACTACTATCAACCGTAATGATTTTGTTTACTGGGGGAATTTTTTCTCACACGTTTGCTCAAAATGTAAGCTTAGATGATTTTCACAACGGCACCTTAAGACCCAAAGTGGGAACCATGTACGCTTTTACACCCGATGGCAACGATTTATTAAAATCCGGACTTTACATAGATAGTTCAGCAATTACCCCACTCAAAGAAAGCAAAATTAATAGAAGCGAGAATCAAATAAAACCGAACGATAAACCTCTAAAATATTGGTATGTTGCCCTGGTTAATCCGCGCAAAAATTTTGAAACAGGCGATACCCTTTTTGATTCAAAAAGATTTGCAGATAGCGTACCTATGGGTCGATTTACTCTTTCAGAAAATCGCGAATTCATGCTCATTGAAACCGATCAAGAATCAATTTATCGACACAGTTTTTCTGTTCACGCTTATGTTGCGGACTTGAAAAACAAAACATTGAAATGGATTCCCGGTCGTTTGCGATACCCAACATTGAGTCCCGACAATTCGAAAGTAGCATTTGTTCGGGATAACAACTTGTTCATTTATGACCTTAATAAGAACAGAGAAAGTCAAATTACGCAGGACGGATCTTTTAATCAAATTATTAATGGAGCGGTTGATTGGGTGTACGAGGAAGAATTTTCCATGAGTAAAGGGTTTGAATGGAGTCCATCTGGACGTTTCCTAGCTTATTATAAATTCGATGAAAGCGTCGTAAAAGAGTTCTCAATGGATGAATTTTATCAATTATATCCCAATCAAGTGCGCTGGAAATACCCCAAAGCTGGAGAAGATAATTCTAGAGTTGATGTGTATGTATACGACTTGCAAAGTAAAGCCAATACACAATTACCTTTATTGAGTCATAACGATCAATACATTCCCCGTTTTCAATGGTTGCAGTCGGATGAATTTTTAAGCGTTCAACGTCTCAACCGACTCCAAAACCATTGGGAATTATTACTTTGGAATACCAATAAAAAAAACCTTACCGAACTCATTCAAGAAGGATCCGAATCCTACATAGACATCAACGATCGTTTAACCTTAATACCTAAATCCAGTACATTTTTATACTTGAGCGACATTAATGGTTACCGGCACATATATGCTTGTGATTATGAGAAAAATAAGATTCATCAAGTTACAAGTGGCGATTGGCAGGTAAATAAAATCCATGCTTATAACACCAAAAATAAAACCATTCTCTACAGCAGTACTGAAACATCCACAATCGAAGACCATGTTTTTCAAATAAAATTGAATGGGAAAAACAAAAAGAGTGTGCTCGGAAATCATGCTAAAACTGGAAATCAATATGCTATTACATCAAATGAAGGACAATGGATGTATATCATAAACAGCAGTATGACCGGCACCCCTCATTATAAAACGATACTGATAGGTGATAATTTCAAGCATGTTCATGATGATACCGCATTCCAAAACAAAACGAAAGAATTAAATACCAGTGAAGTGATCTTTAGCGAACTTCCTGTTCCCGATACTGAGTTTAGTTTGAATTATTACATAATAAAACCTAAAAACTTTGACCCTAACAAGAAATATCCGTTACTCATGCATTGTTACGGCGGTCCTGGCAATAGCATCGCACGAAACAGTATTAATAGTTATTACGCATGGTATCAATTCCTAGCCAACAAAGGATATATCATTGCGTGTGTTGATAATCGGGGTACAGGAAACAAAGGGGAGGCCTTTCAAAAATGCACCTATAAAAATTTAGGCAAATACGAACAGGAAGATCAGCGTATGGCCGCTTTATATTTTAGGAATTTGCCGTACATAGACAGCTCCCGCATTGGTATTTGGGGATGGAGTTTCGGGGGATACCTGACTTCTTTATGTATGGTAAAAAGTCCAGACGTATTCACTATGGGTATGGCGGTTGCTCCTGTAACACATTGGAAATACTACGATAACATTTACACCGAGAGGTATTTACAACGCCCAGTGGACAACCCTAAAGGATATGAAGAAAACTCACCTATTAATTTCACGAAAAATCTTTCAGGTCATTATTTAATTGTACACGGTACCGGAGATGACAATGTGCATTTCCAAAATAGTGCCGAAATGATTAACTCCTTAATTCGCTCAGGAAAAAACTTTGATAGTGAAATTTACCCGAATCGAGCCCACGGAATTTCCGATAGAGCCGCACGCGTGCATTTATTCACAAAATTGACAAATTTCATATTCGAAAACCTTTAAATTTGACACTTGTTAGTACAACATGAGCACATTAATTATAGGAAATCCAGCCCCAAATTTCAGTGGAATTAATCAGAATGAAACTCCTGTTTCTTTGGATAGTTACAAAGGCAAAAAATTGGTTTTGTATTTTTACCCAAAGGACGATACACCCGGTTGCACGGCAGAGTCTTGCGATCTACGCGACAACTATGAACGATTTCTTGCTGCGGGGTATGAAGTTTTAGGGGTTAGCCCAGACACACACACCAAGCATCAAAAATTCATTGCCAAATACGAATTACCCTTTGATTTAATTGCGGATACCGAACATACTGTAGCGGAAGCATACGGAGTTTGGGTAGAAAAAAGCATGTATGGCAGAAAATATATGGGAATTGCCCGTACTACCTTTATAATCAACGAAGCGGGCATAATCGAAGACATAATCGAAAAGGTTAATACCAAAGCCCATTCCGCACAAATTTTAAAATGAGCGACGGAGAAAAATCCCCCACGCGCATAAGCGTAATCGGAAATGGAAGTTGGGCTACGGCACTGATTAAAATCCTCACCGAAAAGAAAGGCGTGGAGGTATTCTGGTGGATGCGCGATGAAGAAAGTGTTGCGTATATCAACGAATATCACCACAATCCTAAGTATCTTTCCTCCGCCGAACTACCCGGAGCGCAAATTCATCCAAGTAATGATCTGCAAAACGTTATTGATTCAGGCGAATGGGTATTATTGGCTGTTCCCTCGGCATTTTTGGGAAACACCTTGACGGATAAAGAACTTCCCAAAGACAAAAAATACATTACTGCCATCAAAGGAATAGAACCTAAAAGTAAGCTCGTTGTAGCAGAGTATTTACAACAAGAGCACGGGATCCCCTTAGAAAGCATTTGTTTGATTTCGGGTCCTTGCCATGCGGAAGAAGTGGCCCTGGAGAAACTCAGCTATTTGACTGTTAGTGCTTTAAATGATGCATTGGCAGAAGAATTAGCAGGCCTGTTGCGATGTCGTTTTATCAAGGTTATGCAAACAAGAGACCTTATAGGGGCTGAATATGCATCGGTTCTCAAAAACATTTATGCCATTGGTTCTGGAATAGCACACGGCCTGAATTACGGCGATAATTTCCAAGCTGTATTTGTTTCTTATGCGATAAGAGAAATGAAAGAATTCCTTCATGCTTTACACCAAGAAAATCGCGATGTCAAAGAATCCGCTTATTTAGGCGATTTATTGGTTACCTGTTATTCACAATTCAGCCGTAATCGAACATTCGGCAACATGCTGGGAAAGGGATATTCGGTAAAATCCGCTCAGTTGGAAATGAATATGGTGGCAGAAGGTTATTACGCAACCGATTTGGTTTATCAGAAAGCATTGGAAATCGGACTCGAAATGCCAATCGTTAAGGCCGTGCATGAAATTGCCTATCAAGGGCGGTTGCCAAGAAAAGTATTCAAACGATTATCTGAAGAACAATTGTATTGATTTGCTATTACTGCAAAACATTTTCCGTTTAAGTTTGTCATTAAGTACATACAATGTCATTTAAGATTTACACCCGAAAAGGCGACGATGGTAAAACCGGCCTTATTGGAGGCGATCGCGTAGCCAAACATCATATACGCGTTGAAAGTTACGGAACCATTGACGAATTGAATAGCCATATTGGATTGGTTAGAAGTTTTATTGGTGGCACGGATGAAGAAACGATTCTGGCGCAAATCCAAGACAGCTTATTTGTCGTTGGGTCTCATCTTGCCTCTTCCCCGCACAGTAAAATGGAATTACCGGCATTTGATGAGGATTTGGTAGCCCGGATGGAAACCGAAATAGACCGATTAACCTCATTATTACCTGAATTGCGCAACTTTATTTTGCCGGGTGCCACGCAACAAGGCGCACATTGTCACGTAGCGCGTTGCGTATGCCGCAGAGCAGAACGTTTGTGCGTGCATTTAAGCGATATCGAGGAACTACCAGAATTTATAATAAAATTCCTGAATCGTTTATCGGATTATCTATTTACTCTATCACGTTTCTTGGATCAAAATTACGGTGGCCGTGAAATTCCTTGGATTCCAAAAAAATAATTCTACTTCACTTTTGAAATTCCAAAATCATTCTTACATTTGTTGAAACAAATAAAATAAAAATAACACACATATGAACAAATCATTTATTTATCTAACTGCTGCTGTTGCCGGATTGGCTATGGCATCATGCGGAAGCAACGCTACTGAAGCGGGTGCTGCTGACTCAACTCTTTCTGCAACCGAAGGTTCTGCTACTTACACTGTTTCCTCCGAAAGCGTTTTAGGATGGAAAGGAACGAAGGTAGTTGGAATGGGTTCTCACGCAGGTACTATCGGAATCAGTGAAGGAACTTTGAGCCTAGAAAACGGTAATATCACCGCAGGTTCTGTAACAATTGACATGAAAAATATCGTTGTTACCGACAGCCTGCCTGAAGAATACAAACAAAAGTTAATCGGTCACTTCAGTGCTGACGATTTCTTCAATGTAGAGCAGTTCCCAACAGCGAAGTTCGAAATCACAGGTGCTGAGGCTAAGGCGGAAGGAGATTTTACTCATGTTATCTCTGGTAACCTTACCTTACGCGATTCTACTAAGAATATTTCTTTCCCAGCAACTGTAACAGTTGACGAAAATGGGGTATCGGCTGTAGGTACTGCCGTTATTAACCGTTTGGATTGGGGTGTAAACTACGACAAAGAAAAAATGAGTTTGTCTGAGAAACTACAAGCAGAAGCTAAAAACGGTATCGTTTCAAAAGACATCGAAGTAACTTTCGATATTAAAGCGACAAAATAATTGGTTAATTGATTAATTTGAGTAGAAAAGGCCACCCAATGGGTGGCCTTTTTATTTGAAGTGTCAATTTAACGACACCATTTGTCCGAGATGAGCAGTGCTTTAAGTTAGGCAAATCTATTTCCCACCCAAACGAAACGGCGGTTAATGTATAGCGAATCCGTAAATGTGGCATTTCCACTTGGATTGCCACCGCTAACGTGAAAATCGCTAAATGCTGCATGTTGATTTACGAAAGCTGCTCCAGTAAAATTAAAACTTACGGGTGTAAAAGTGGCATTCATTGTTTCTTCCACGGCATTCATATATTGTTCGTCTGTGCTGTAACACAAACACGTTATGGCACCCTTCTCTGTCGACATTTCGGCTGCAAGTTCTAATGAATGGTCTTTACTTTCTGTTTTTACCACAAACACAAGAGGTCCAAAACATTCGTGTTTCCAAGTAGATTCCGAAGCGTCTATTCCTATAACCGTTGGCGTTTGCAATCGGGCATCGGGGAATTCAGGGTGAGAAACTTCCGCAGTAAGAGGAGCGTTTCCCTGTGCGCCTAATGTTTCGACAACTCGATTTCGAGTGGTATCATTTTGAATCGCTCCTAAAACAAAAGCGCCCATTTTAGGATTTTCTGCCAAGCCTTTCACCGCATTCGAAAGTCCACTAACTACCTCGTCATAGCTCAAATGACCTTCGGCCGTTTTAATTCCCTCAGCAGGAACAAAAATATTTTGAGGTGCCGTACACATTTGACCGCTGTATAGGCTAAAACTAAAGGCTAGGTTCCCAAACACCGCTTTAGGATCTTGCATACTTTCCATAATAACCGAATTAACGCCTGCTTTTTCGGTAAATACCGTTTTCCCCGGTAATGATTCGATGTATTCTCCGAAGGTAGAACCGCCGGTATAATCAATGAGCTTTACCCGTTTGTGTTCGGCTAATTCCTTGGTTATCGGCGCCGATGTTAAATCTACCGCCAACTGAATAGTATAGGGAGAAATACCATTATTCACTAATACCTTTTGCATCTCAGCAACAACAATGGCTATTGGCAGCACGCTTTTGGGATGTGGCTTAACAATGGTGGTGTTTCCGGCAATTAAATTTGCAAAAACACCAGGAACTGTATTCCATGTCGGGAATGTACTGCAGCCAATTACCAACCCTACCCCTTTCGATACGGGCTTAAAGTTTTTCTTAATTGTTAAGTCGAACTTTCCCATATTTTTCACCCAATCAACCTGTGATGCGTAACGGGTTAATTCGTTGTAGCCTAGGGCAATTGACTCCATCGCACGGTCGTTAGCATGTGGGCCACTTGCCTGAAATGACATCATAAAACTTTGACCGGTTGTATGCATTGTCGCATATCCCAATTCAAAGAAACGTTCAGATACGGCGTCTAACATATCTATCAAAATATCTGCCCGTCGTTCTACGTCTATCCTTTTCCACTCTTTATGAGCCGATTCGGCTCTCTCAACTAATATAGAAGCACTGAATTTAGGGTATTGCACTCCTAAACCTACCATCATGTATGGAGAAACTTCCTCTCCTATGTACCCTAGGTTGCCATCATCAGAAATTCCTGAAAATGAATTTGAAAGCTGCTTTTGAAAAGCCTCTTTACCTCTAGCATCGGCATCTTCGGCATATGCTCTAGGATTTTCTGGGTAGGCTGCGTAATACGTTCGTTCTTGTAGCGCTAATAAAGCGCGTTCTATCCGTTCTTTATGTTTCATAAAATAGAATTATGCTTGTCCCGTTTGTCCACCAAAATTCAATGGAATGTTTGTCTCTTGTTGATCGTGAAGTTCGATTTCGCCGAAAGCCTCTTCAAATCTTGAAATATTGTCGCCCAACGCCATTAATAAACGTTTCGCATGTTGAGGCGCTAAAATAATTCTACTCTTAACTTTACCTTTAGGAACTCCAGGCATCATCCGAACAAAATCAACGATAAACTCCGATTGACTGTGTGTAATGATTGCGAAATTGGAATAGGTTCCTTCTGCGATTTCTTCGTTTAATTCAATATCAAATGATGGATTTTTAGGATTATCTTGATTAGACATATTACAAAATTAGGTTAATTATTACGGTTTAGAAGTTAAATTCCGAGGTTTACAGGACTACAATCACAGATATTTCGACCAGAGCATCCTTGGGCAATCGCGATACTTCTACCGTTTCTCTTGCGGGAAATACCGCATCAAAATAAGTAGCATAGGCATCATTAACTTTGGGGAAATCATTCATGTCTTTAAGAAAGATACTGGTTTTCACAATGTTTGAATAATTCGCACCACAGGTTTCCAACAAAGCGGAAATATTTTTCATAACCTGATGGGTTTGAGCCACTACATCGGTCTCAGAAACAAATTGTCCGGTTTGGGGATCAAGACCAATCTGTCCTGAAAAGTAAATAGTATTTCCCGATCGAACTGCTTGGCTATACGGACCGATCGGCTTTGGAGCATTTTCAGAAAAAATAGTTTCTCTCATAGGGATTGATGTATTTTTGTGTTGACATGAAAATAGGAATACGGGCAAAAGGCCTAAGAGGCCAATCTTGGAAAAATAGATATGAAACGCATCCCGCACTTTCATACGTGCAAGATAACACTTCTCATAATGACTTCGATGTTTTTATCGATTTGAATTGGGATGAAACCCCCGAAATAATTACCCAATACGCAACAAACACAAGCACCCTTTTTGTTTTAGGTACAAACTTAGTTACTCTGGAATCAGCCCTGAACCAAGAAAATATTCCATATAATGGGCAAAAACTTATTGGCTTAAATAGCTTCCCTCATCTAATTGAGCGAAATACTTGGGAGGCATGCAATCCATTTGGTATTGACATTTCCATGTTTAACGAACTTCTAAAAGTTTTAAGCGTAGAAAGCTGCGAATGGTTAAAAAGTCGCGTGGGCTTTTTTACTCCGCGGGTATTGTGCATGATTATCAATGAAGCTTATTATACTGTACAAGAAGGAACTGCTGGTAAAGCCGATATAGATACCGCAATGAAATTAGGGACCAACTACCCGAAGGGGCCCTTTGAATTTTGCGAATTATTTGGAATTGATTTGGTATACCAACAATTACACGCTTTACATAGTGATACCTTAGACGAGCGATATAAAATCTGTCCCTTACTTAAAACAGAATACCTGTTGAAATAATATACTGGCTAATTTCTGAGCTTACTATTTGGGAATATTCATTCCCCAATCCCACCTATCCGATTTTACACTTAACACTTATATTTTTTTGTCACACACCATTATTGATTATAACACAAAGAGGGCGCCAATGGCGCCCTCTTTGTGTTATGTAAGTGTCAATCTATTTCTGAATGACTTGTTGTGAATCAACCTGAAATCCATTTGATGTTTTACCTGATTCCACTACCCTCTTGTGAGTA
>JALRKL010000138.1 GCA_023268875.1 Bacteroidia bacterium | reverse complement strand
GCTTGTAGTTCCATATGTAGAGTTGCTGTATTTCGTTGGTGCGTTAACATCGTAAATTACAGGAACACCTAAAATAGTTACATCGTTAGGCTTACCTAGCTGGTACAATGCCTCTGTTGACTTTGTAGATGCGGTATACATTCCTCCACCTGGTGCTGGCAATACTTCTGTTTCTAGATAGATTGTATCATCCGACAAATCATCGTCGCCTGCATCCACAAAAATCATAAGCTTGGTTTTGCCAAATTCATTTAAAAATAACTTCTCACTAAAGTTTACCTTCAACGATTTGCCCGGCAAAATCCGGTCTTCAACTTTTTGGGTTACCTTAGCACCACGGTCGCTCATCATCGTAATGTTGAAACCATAAACGGTATCGGTGTAAGAATTTAATATGGTGATATCCCCTTCAAATTGATGCCCTGAACACACTTGAGACGGCACAGAAGCATCCGATTTAACACTACTGATGTTCATATAGCCTTCGAAAGCACCGACATCTGATTTAACGGGATTTCGATTATTTTTACGGATGTCATCGTCGTTCCAACTTTTGCCCCAACTCTGTAGAGAGTTGAATTTGGGGACTTTATTTTGAAGTTCAAAAACATCTAAACTAAAATCACCTTTGGCCTCGTCTTTGTAAGTTGGAGAAATAGCCGTTTCATGAGATCCAGGCAAACCAGTATTAATCCATTCTTGGATGGTTGCCGCATTTCCCGCAGGGCTGTAAGAGTAGTTGGTTCCGTTTCCTTTTAAATGATAGTTGTTGTAATCCCATGTATATGGCGTGATACCACCGCCGTTGTATGTGTAAGCAAAGTACGCATAATAGTTATTTTGGAGATCTAAATGATTTCCAATTACATCAACTTTGGTGTGGTAGTAAGGATAAATATACAATCCATATGCGTAATGATACGCATAAGAAGATTTAGAACCGTCGATCTTAACTGTATTTTGTTTGAATTCCGCTTTGTAATTACCGCTGTTGTAAGAATAACAGTAAAGTCCCAATACCCCATAATAACCTAAGTTGTTAGCAATTAGATTATTATTACATTCCAAATTGAAAAAATAATACAAATACATACTATATATGTATCCATAAGGAGTTCCATAGCTTGGATTATAAATCTGGTTATTGGTAATCCTATTGCGATTGTATTTACCGTTCCAATAATACAGATAGGTTCCGTACACGTAACAGCCAAAATCATTGGAATCGATAACGTTATCTTCAAAAACGTTTACTTGAGAACTGTTCGGATAGTAAATATAAAAACAATAAGTGTAACCCGTACTTCCTTGTGCCGTGGTATTGTTTACGATTTTATTGTTTTCAAATGTTTTCTTATCGCCGTAGTAGCAATAAACGAAGTATGTATAATACTTTGTGTTACATTCGGTTATTACGTTATTTCGGAATATGTGATCGTTATATTGATAGTACATGTACCATCCATATAAATAGGAACTGGTACCGTTTGAGTTCCAATTCCGAACGGTATTGCCATCATAATTCGCGTAATAGTTATAATAACAATAGCCAAAATAGTTGGTAGCTCCACACTCAATATTTTCAAAGGTATTCCCCTTCACCATAAAGTTATTAGATGCCGTACCATAATTGTAATACGCATAAATACCATAAACAGTACTACTGTATGACGTAGTTGCCCCTTTATAAGGCAAGTCATGGAAATTATTCCCGTCATAAGAGGTAGAACGATCTGTACTCCGCGTGTAGTAAGAATACATCAAATATGTTGAAGAATAGGCATTGTTTGAAGTCGAATTTGCACGTGAGAAATCGTTATTGATATATTGATCTCCATTGGTGTAATAATTGTAAACTCCGTAATAATAAAAATTCTCAATGGTATTACCCTTTATGGTGTTATTCGATGGCGTGCTGCTGTTCCAAGAAGAACTTCCGTAATCCATAATTGCCGCGTAAGGACCCGGGCTATTTGAATTCGTTGTTTTCATCGTACAGTTTTGAACCGTATTGTAGGATCCGGCAGGAGCTGTTCCACCCGACGACATAGTTGTTGCGCTTTGCGAGAAAACAATATACGCACCGCCAGTAGCCGAAGAAGTTGTTCCTGTCGTTAATGAAGCAAACTCAATATTACACTTATCAATGGTGTTGTACTGGGCGTTATTCATGAATTGAATCCCCTTCTGATTTGTAGAAGTGGTTTTTTTCTCAACGGTCATATTTTGAATAGTAGTATATGAGATACCGTCCAAAATAATTGCAGCGTTGTCACCCGTACTGGTCAATTTAAACCCTTTACCATCAATGGTAACGGTATTCGTACTGGTAGGAGGAAGTGATGCGTTATTGCGGAAATACACAATTGCACTTTCACTTAAATCAGAAGTTAGGGTAACGCTAAGAGCGCCATTCACCCCAGATCCGCTAATAGCAGAAGCTAAAGCAGTGAGCGAAGCATAGTCTGCTCCTGCAGTAGTTCCCACTGTAACGTTTCCCGAAATTTGCGCCATCGCATTTCCCGAGATCGCCACAAGAACGGCAAAACCGATGGCTTTGATACGTTCCTTTAGTGTTTGTAACATGTAGTTGTTAGTCATTGTAGTAAATGATTATTAAGTTGTCGAGGTGCAAAATATCACAAACTCTATCTCCTTAATATGAACAAGTTGCGTTAACCACAAACAAATAACGGTGGGATGACCGAAGTTCCAACAATCCAATACCGCATGCCATTTTGCTGTAGTTTATATCAATAATTCAGTACTATGGTTGTTTTATTTAACCCTGTTATTAATTGCAATTGTAAATACCTCCCAATCCTATTCCAAAGCCACACAAGTCCGTAAAAACCATAACTAAAAATTGAAAAAAACAAGCACTATTACGATTTACAATAAATTATGTAAAAAATTCAGCACCAAACTTTTAAAGGAAAGAAATCAGAAATAAAACCTTACCAACTTCACCTTACATCCATAATAATAAGTAAAACATTAATTCATTAATGCCGCGATAGCAAATACACATTATGGGTTATTTATCAGAATCTTGCAAACAGAGGGCCTCCGCTACCTTCAACCCATCCATTGCTGCACTCATGATACCACCCGCATAACCCGGACCTTCCCCACACGGATATAAATTCAACAATTCCGGATGGTGCAATCCTTCTGCATCGCGGGGAATTCGCACCGGACTGCTCGTGCGACTTTCTACCCCTACCAAGATTGCCTCATTTGTTCTGAAACGCGGCATTTTCTTCGAAATTTGCAACAATGCTCCTCCTATCCTATCGCTCACCTGCGGCGGCAAAACCGTTCTGATATCCGCACTCACCAATCCCGGTATGTAACTGTTACCGGGCAAATTTGTCGATGTTTTTTTCTGTAGGAAGTCCTCCATACGCTGGGCCGGTGCCTGTATAGATCCGCTAACCTGGAACGCCTTCCGCTCCCAATGGGACTGAAATTCCAATCCCTGCAAAGTACCGTACTTATCGAAAGGCGCAAAATCTTTCTGGTCTACCGACACCACAAAACCGCTATTGGCAAAAGCGCCGTTGCGCTTGCTGGGAGACCAGCCGTTCACCACAACTTCCCCCGGAGCCGTTGCCGCTGGAGCTATAATGCCGCCCGGACACATACAAAATGAGAATACGCCCGCACCTTTCACTTGTTCCACGAGCGAATACGAACTTGGGGGTAAATAATCCCCACGCGTAGCACATTTATATTGTATTTGATCGATTATTTCTTGCGGATGCTCCAATCGCACCCCTAAAGCAAAAGGTTTGACTTCGATATACCTTTTGTTATGATTAAACCATTCAAAAATATCCCTGGACGAATGTCCAGTAGCCAAAATTACGGATTGCACCGCCTCCCTTGTATTTGCGTTGTATTCCAAATGCGTTACCCGTTCGTTTTCGCAAATAAAATCCGTTACCCGCGTATCAAAACGCACTTCACCGCCGGCCTCAATAATGGCTTCCCTGATGTTTTCAATAATACCCGGCAATTTGTTCGTGCCAATATGCGGATGCGCCTCATACTGAATCACCGGATCGGCCCCGTAATACACAAGGGTATCTAAAACAGTGGTTACCGACCCACGTTTTTTGCTGCGCGTATACAGCTTTCCATCGGAATACGTGCCGGCTCCGCCTTCACCGAAGCAATAATTCGAATCGGCATTTACGATGCCTTCTTTATTGAGGGAAGCCAAATCACGGCGGCGGCGCTTGACTTCCTTTCCGCGCTCTAAAACAATGGGCTTTTTTCCTTGGGAAATACACGCCAAAGCCGCAAACAAACCCGCAGGTCCCGCACCAATAATATGTATTTCTGGGGCTGTAGTCACGTTCTGCAAAGGCAGATGTTCTGAAGCGGCAAAGGGCTCTGAGGCCGAAAAAACTTCCCCCGAGATAATAAAAAAGGGCGATTTGCCCCGCGCGTCAAGCGAGCGCTTGATCCATTTTACCCGGGCGTCGGCGCCCATGCCCGCCTGCTTACGCAATTGGGCGTTGATCCACGCTTCGTCTTTTGACTGTTCGGGACTGCAAGTAATTTGTACGCGCGTAGACACCTTGCAAAAATAAGGCGAAATAACAAGCGCTTTTGATTTTTGCGATGTAAATTCGTAGCATGAAAGAAATTGTGGTAAGCGGCATACGACCCACCGGAAAACTCCACCTTGGAAATTATTTCGGGGCATTCAAACACTTTTTGACCCTACAAGAGCAATACGACTCGTATTTTTTCATTGCAGATTACCACAGTTTGACCACCCACCCCAATCCGGCCGATCTAAAAGGCAGCGTGCAACGCGTACTCGCAGAATACATCGCCCTGGGCTTGGATCCGGAAAAATGCACCATTTATCTGCAATCCGACCTTCCCGAAACAGCCGAATTATACCTTTTCTTGAATATGAACGCCTATATGGGCGAACTCGAACGCGTAACTTCGTTCAAAGACAAAGTGCGCTCGCAACCCGATAACGTTAACGCTGGCTTGCTTACCTATCCCGTTTTAATGGCTGCGGATATATTGATACACAGAGGCGTAAAAGTGCCTGTGGGTAAGGACCAAGAACAACATTTAGAGATGGCGCGCACCTTTGGAAATCGCTTCAATAGACTTTACAATACAGAGGTATTCCCCGAGCCGCAGGCCTTTTCAGTGGGTAAAGAATTGGTAAAAGTTCCCGGACTTACCGGCGGCGGAAAAATGAGTAAAAGCGCAGGAGAAGCCGATACCATTTACTTGAACGACGAAGCCGAAGTACTGCGTAAAAAAATCATGCGCGCCGTTAGCGACGCAGGTCCTACCGAACCCGGACAACCGAAATCGCAACCCGTGCAGAACTTATTTGACTTGATGCAATTGGTGTGCAGCTCCGATACCATTAATTTCTTTGATACCGAGCACAAAGAAGGTCGCATTCGATATGGCGATTTAAAAAAGCAATTGGCCACCGACATGGAAACCTTCATTGCACCGCTGCGCGATAAAATTAATGCGCAACTTGAGAACACCAACCAACTCGAGCAAATTGCCGCCTACGGAGCCGAAAAAGCCCGAAAAAGCGCTAGAGAAACGATGAATCAAGTACGAGAAGCCATTGGCTTCAAAACGAATTGATGCAAATATTCCTATTTTTGTAAATCCTATGCTAAACCTATCGATCGTTGTACCGCTCTTTAACGAAGAAGAATCCCTGCCCGAATTGTGTGCTTGGATCAAAAGGGTTTGCGACAAAGAGCAACTCTCGTATGAGGTTCTTTTACTAGACGACGGCAGTACCGATACATCTTGGACGGTTATTCAAGAAATTGGCGCCCAACAGCCCGAAGTCAAGGGCATCCGTTTGCGCCGTAACTACGGCAAAAGTGGGGCTTTAAGCGTAGGATTTGCCGAAGCACAAGGCGAAGTTATCATTACTATGGATGCCGATTTGCAAGATTCTCCCGATGAGATTCCCGAATTGCGCAATATGATTTTACGCGATGGCTACCACGTGGTGAGCGGCTGGAAGAAAAAGCGTTACGATCCTATTACCAAAACACTTCCTACCAAGCTCTTCAACTGGGCCACCCGCAAAATGAGCGATATTGAGTTGCACGATTTCAATTGTGGACTCAAATCCTACCACCATGAAGTTGTTAAGAACATCGAGGTTTACGGTGAAATGCACCGTTATATACCTGTATTGGCCAAATGGGGCGGTTTCCCCAAAATTGGCGAAAAAGTAGTGGAGCACCGGGCTCGCAAATACGGACATACCAAATTTGGCATGGATCGATTTGTGAACGGTTTTTTGGACCTAATGAGCTTGTATTTTATGAGCAAATTTGGCAAAAGGCCTATGCATTTTTTCGGACTTTATGGGGTATTGAGCTTTTTGGTAGGACTTCTCATGGCCACGATCATCGTGTTGAAAAAAATGTATTACGCCTATTGGCTCAAAACGTCGGCACCCTTGGTAACCGACTCTCCTATATTTTATTTCGGATTGTTAGCCATGATCATTGGTACGCAAATGTTCTTAGCTGGATTTTTAGGCGAGCTTGTAAGCCGCAGCAATCCCGAACGCAACCAATACAGCATTAAAAGCCGGGTAAATTGAGCACCACCCCCAAACAGATCGTTATTGTAGGTCCCGCCCATCCGCTTCGCGGCGGTTTGGCCACCTATAACGAGCGTTTGGCTCGTGAATTCATGAAAGATTCCGAGGTTACCTTGCTTACATTTTCCTTACAATATCCGTCGTTTTTATTCCCCGGTGAGTCGCAATACACCACCGATTCCCAACCCCAAGACTTAAACATTGATGTGGCGCTGAACAGCGTTAATCCGTTGAATTGGATAAGGGTAGGATTAAAATATCGAAAGTTAAAGCCCGACTTAATCATTTTCCGTTTTTGGATGCCTTTTTTCGGTCCCTGTTTCGGCGTTTTCGGTCGTTTGGTAACAGGAAACAAGCATACCAAATTGGTGGCGATAACAGACAATATAATACCGCATGAACGCCGGTTTTTCGACCGACCGTTCACCCAATTTTTCCTTAACATGCTCAACGGCGCCGTTGCGATGTCTCGCAAGGTATTGGAAGATTTGCAGTTAAAATTCCCTCAAACACGCGCCGCAGGCAATAGCAGTTACCATCCCCATCCGCTATACGATAATTTCGGGGCTAAAACGCTTCGGGGGGAAGCCTGTGAACGGCTGGGTTTGGATTCACAGCGGCGGTATATTTTATTTTTTGGATTTATTCGGAAGTATAAGGGTTTGGATTGGTTGATTGAGGCCTTTTTAATGGTAGCCGGTCAATTGAAGGATGTGGATTTATTGATTGCGGGAGAGTTTTATGAAGATTCCGATCCGTATTTGGCATTATTAAAGGATTCGGAGTACCGAGAACGTGTTCATTTACATACGCACTTCATCCCGAACGGGGCGGTAGCCGATTATTTTTCGGTTTGCGATTTGGTGGCCCAGCCTTATAAGAATGCGACGCAAAGTGGGGTAAGTCAGATTGCCTATCACTTTGACGTTCCAATGTTAATCACGAATGTAGGCGGTTTATCGGAATTGGTGCCGCATGGCGAGGCGGGATGGGTTTGTGAGGCGAACGTGGAGAGCATTGCCTTTGGACTTTCTGCTATTTTCAAACAGGGGTATTTAGAAGGTATTCAAGGCCAGCTACCTGAATTGAAGAAGCAATTTTCGTGGGCTTCGATGGTGGAATCATTATTGGCAATCACAAGGTAAAACAATTTGTTCTACTTAATGGTTTATTAATCTAAAGCAATCAATGGTTTAACAATTGGTTGCGTTCTTGCACTCAATCAATTTGCCATGCTAAACACAGTAATCATTAACAACAAAGAGTTCATTGAAGTAATGGGCTTTATTTTCGTCGACGGAATCTGGAAGGCCTTATAAGTTAGGGCTCTGTAGACCTATTTTAGGAACCGGAACTTAATGGTCAAAGTTCCGAGAATAAAAGATGCGTAATAACGTACATCAAACCTCTAAACTTTTTAGGATTGTCGGTAATAGGTGGATAAATAAGTCTTATATTTGCATCCTAATAGAGAGGGGTGTCCGAGTGGTTGAAGGAGCACGCCTGGAAAGTGTGTATACGCCAAAAGTGTATCGAGGGTTCGAATCCCTTCCCCTCTGCAAAACACAAAAGAGCGCCTATTTTCAGGCGCTCTTTTGTGTTTTAATAGGATGAGAACCCGAGCAGAGGGTTCGAACCGACGATTGTCTTCATTCACATCTTCAGCCATTGCAGCTAGTTCTTCAGGAGTGTAGTTTGCCTCATTATTGGGTTCACTGTTATAATGATATACAGTTTCGGGAGCAGTCTGCGGTTCATT
>JALRKL010000060.1 GCA_023268875.1 Bacteroidia bacterium | reverse complement strand
AAAGGTTCCGTAGCCAAAGTCGGCATGGCTGGAGGTGTCCGTACTGTAGGTATGGTACCAAATGAAGTGGCCACCGCCTATCATCTTAATTTCATTGAAATCGTGAATCGCATCATTCTCCACTTCCCGCGCTTCAAGCTGCCAGAGCCCATCATAGGGGGAAGTCACGGTGGAAAGCAATTTCCATTCTTCTTTCAAATCAACGGTGTCTTCATTCCAGACCAATCCAGTTATAGACTACGAGAAGCCTGCATCACTTTTGGCCATGGCCAAACTGTATGAAACATCATTTACGGCCATACTGCCTTGGAACATGGGCTTTTCAGTCATAGTTCCGTCTTCGTTCCATTGGGCTTCGCCGCAGCCCATATTGGCTACACCGTCGTTGTCTAATGCGGCAAACATGTAGCGCCCTCCCGAATAAATCTTCATTTCGAGCTGGTTGTTTTCCGTTACCTCGCCGTTTTGGGTAGTAGTTGCGGAAATTCGTTCATAGGCACCATCGGCCACAGACCATACGGCCTCTTCGGGGCTTGAACAGGCTGCTACAATAAGTGCTGTTGCAGCTAAAATTGCGTTTTTCATTTCGTTTGGTTTTTAAGGTTTCCCCATCAAGGTAGCCAAAAAATCCAAATAAAACCTGACAATCAGAGTTTTACGATTTCAAAAGAGACTGAACATCGACCAATTCAGGCGCTAAACCTTTGCGGGCGACGGCGTACTGAAACCCAGGGCGCAAGGCATACGCACCTGTTCGGCCCCTCTTGTCTAGCGCAATAAATCCAATTTGTGTGTCCTGAATGCCCGCGCTGCGACGCTCAAAGAACTCGTAGATTTTTTGGACCGCTCGCTCACAGGCCTCCTGCGGGCTAAAACCGCGTTCCATTTCGGAAACCACGCGGTAGGATCCTACCACGCGAATGACTTCCTCGCCATGCCCTGTCGCTGTAGCCGCACCGATGGCCCCATCCACATAGAGACCCGCGCCAATAATGGGACTGTCCCCTACCCGACCCCGCATCTTAAAGGCCATGCCGCTCGTGGTGCAAATGCCTGCCAGGCGACCTTCCTCGTCCAAGGACAACTGCCCAATGGTGTCGTGGTTTTCGATGTTCACGACGGGCTTGTAGTCCGATTTTACGCGCCACTTCTCCCATTATCGAAGAAAAATCTTATCATAACACAAGGATTTATGGGTCGAGGTGAGAAAGGAGAAACCACCACATTAGGAAGAGAAGGAAGTGATTATTCTGCGGCAATTTTTGGAAAAGGCTTACATGCCGAAAGTGTAACTATTTGGAAAGACGTTCCTGGAGTGCTTAATGCCGATCCGAAACGTTTCGAAAATACGGAGTTACTTCCAGAACTAACCTATAATGATGCCATAGAATTGGCATACTACGGGGCTTCTGTGATACATCCCAAAACCATACAACCTTTAAAAGCAGCCAAGATACCCTTGTTCGTTCGCTCTTTTATCGATAAAGATAAAACTGGCACACGGGTATTTGAAGGACAACATAGGATTCAGACATCGTGTTTTATCCTGAAAGAGAACCAATGGTTGTTGGAGATTAGCAGTTCTGACTTTACTTTCATTGCCGAAGACCATTTACGTGATTTATTCGACTTATTCACCAAGCATAAAGTTCGCGTTAATATCATGCAAAATTCGGCTATACGGTTCCGTTGTGCCTTCGATCATAAAGAACATCAACACGAGCCCCTTATTGCAGATTTAATTGCAGATGGCTTTGTGGTAAATGCGCAAAACAATCTGAAATTACTTAGTGTATACCAACCCGTCATTACCGAAGCACGGAAACGCGCTCATGAGATGGGGAAAGTAGTTTTAGAACAACAAGTAGAAACAGCCGCCCACTATCTCATCGATTAAGGCAATTTTAGCTTTTGACCTACCCAAATTGAATTGGATTGTAGGCGGTTGGCATTTTTAATCGCGTCTACGCTCACATTATATTTTTGGGATATTCCATACAAGGTTTCCCCCGGCTTCACATAGTGAATGCTGGCATGCTGAGGGGTTGTGTTCTTTTGGATTCCGCCCTTCTCTGACGGAGTTAAACGTATTACTTCATCTGCTAATAAACTTCCGCCTCTTCGCAACCTATCATTTGCATTAATTATTTGTTGCGGTTCAATTTTATACATCCTAGCAATGGAAAATACCGTTTCCCCTCTCATCACAGTATGCGTTTCTGGCTTTAAACTCGCCTCTCCCTCCGAAACGGAACGAACCTCTGTTGAAGACTTAATTCCCGGTGCCATCACCAGCACTTGGCCCGGACTTACTTCAGCATATTCTAAATCATTCCAACGAACCAGATTTAAAACCGATGTTCCGTATTTCTCAGCGATAGATTCGATTGTTTCCCCCTTTAGTACCTCGTGTGTTTGGTCATTCACCGATTCTTTGGGTTGCAATACCTTCACCGCGGTTGATATTGGCACTTTGCCGTCAACGATTTTCGGTGGGGCCTTGCGCTTTTCACTCAAATGGAGTTCCTCTCCAATTTGCGGCTCTTGTCCCGGTTCTAATTGGTTTAACTTCCGCAACGATTTCAGCTTAATTGCATACATCTGTGAAACATCGTGCATAGACTCCCCTCTTTTAATTATATGCGTATTTTCAGAAGATGTTTTTCGCTTTGGCTTTAGGTATAATATTTCGCCGGGGTTAATAAAATCATCTCTCTGAAGATCGTTGTATTTATATATTTTCCATTCAGCAAGTTTTTGCTCTTTGGCAATGCTTTCAGGGGTATCGCCTGATTTTGCGGCAATAGCAGGAATACCATTTACAGAAATTTGCTTTCCGGGCGCGCCATTAAAATACTCCTCCCCGATTACCACCAATGAATCGAAATGAGACAACTCGTATTTCTCGATGATACGGGTTAATATATTGCCATAAGCCGGATTGGTGGCATATCCCGCTTTGCGCAGCCCATGAGCCCAAGATTCATAATCTAAGGGGCTAAGTTCAAATAAAAAGTCGTAGCGCCGGCTGTTTTTCAAAAATAAAGAATGATCGCGATACGATTCATAGGCGTTTTCATAGCCTCTGAAACATTCATCTTTGGCATCATCATCCGCTAAACAATACTTACCCGTCCAATTCTTTCGACACTTAATTCCGAAGTGGTTGTTACACTCTTTCGACAGACGCGAATTACCCGATGCACTCTCTAAAATACCTTGTCCAAGGGTAATACTTGCTGGAACGCCATTGGTTCTCATTTCCTGCATGGCAATATCCTTAAAGGAGTCTATATAAGCGCGTGTACTGATAGCACGGCTATTCTGCGCTTGCCCAGTATTGAATATTAGATGAAGGGCAAACCAAAAACAAACAATGATATAACGAGGCATTTTTATGTATCTGTCCAAACCTAATGCGATTTTATTGAAAGCCCGAATTTTGTTTTTCACAGTTCGCAAATTTCTAAGGAATGTCCCGAAGAAAATATCAAAATAACCTAAATTTGTGGGAATGAGTTTCCAAAAACGCGTTTTTGCCTTGCTGATTCTTTTCACAGGCATTTTACAACTTACTGCTGCAGGCTTTCCGAAACCAAATTTCAAGGCAAGTTACAGCAAAGCCGAAGCGAAAGCCGGGGAGATTATCGAACTAATTATCCGTTTTGACATTGCCAAAGATTTTCACGTTTACAGTGAGAAAAGTGATTGTCCGGAATACGATGGTCCAATCCGTGCTCAATTGGAATTCACTCCAAACCCATCCTATGAACTCGTGGGAACATTTACCGGTGTTGGCGACCACATGGTAAAAGAAGAGGAAATTTGGAATTGCTCTACTGGAGAATTCACCGACAAGGGAGAATTCCGCCAAAAAATCCGAGTACTAAAAGGAATAACTGGAATATCCATATTATTCAACGGACAAATTTGCAACGAATCTGGTTGTGAAAACCTTCGCGATATAGTTATCCAAGCCCCCCCAGTTAAAGTAATCGGCACTGCCAGTCCTACCCAAATAACACCCGATAAACAAGTACCTACTTCTACCGAAGCAACTGCCAATTTAGGCGAAGACACGCCCGGTGACACAAAAGATACCACAACAGCAACAACTCCCGCTAGAAGTATAAGTTCTGAAACCCTCGATTATAAAAAACCTGAAGGGCTTAAGGAAATAAAAACCTTCAACGGTAAAGCCTCAGAAGAAAAAGGAGAAGGCATGATGGGCTTGTTCATTCTTGCTTTCCTCAGTGGTTTAACCGCATTACTAACCCCATGTGTATTCCCGATGATTCCCATGACGGTTTCCTTTTTTATCCGCAATAAAAACCGTGCCATCGCGCTGCGAGACACATTTGTATTTGCATTTTCGATCATCGCATTATACACCATTGTAGGTACCATCGTGGCATTTGCTTTCGGAGCTAACGCTGCCAATTGGCTCAGCACCCATTGGGCTCCCAATATTTTCTTTACGGTAATCTTCGTGGTATTTGCCGCAAGCTTTTTTGGGGCCTTCGAAATAACACTTCCTTCATGGATTGTAAATAAAGTCGATAAGCAAGCCGACAAGGGTGGTATAACGGGCTCTATTTTCATGGCCATTACCATTGCCTTGGTTTCGTTCTCTTGCACCGGTCCAATTGTCGGTACCGTTTTGGTGGAAGCCGTTCACGGCGGTGCTATGCGACCCGCAATTGCCATGTTTGGATTTTCATTGGCGTTTGCTATTCCTTTTGGATTATTAGCCCTATTCCCTTCATGGTTGAACAACCTGCCTAAAAGCGGTGGATGGCTCAATGGAGTAAAGGTGGTATTAGGGTTTGTAGAACTTGCATTCGCGTTAAAGTTCCTAAGCATACCCGATCAGACCTATCATTGGGGAATTTTAGATCGCGAAATATATCTTGCCATATGGATCGTAATTTTCACGCTGTTAGGATTATATCTATTGGGGAAAATCCAATTCGACCACGACACTCCCAACCCTAATTTAGGGGTATTCCGCCTAGGCCTCGTTATTGCCGTTTTCTCATTTGTCGCGTATATGATTCCAGGAATGTTTGGGGCCCCTCTTAAAGCCTTAGCTGGATATTTACCTCCAATGAGTACTCAAGATTTTCGATTAGATCGCGCTGCCGAATCAGAAGCCGGAATTTGCCGAACACCCAAATACAGCGAATACCTGCACAGCCCTCATGGAATTCATAGTTACTACGATTACGATGAAGCCGTAGCTTGCGCTCGTGAACAAAACAAGCCTTTATTCATAGATTTCACCGGACACGGTTGCGTAAATTGTCGTAAGATGGAAGAAAAAGTTTGGGCAGATCCTAATGTTCTAACAATTCTGAAAGAAAAATATATTGTGGTTTCTTTATATGTCGACGATAAGAAAATCAAATTAGACCCGTCTGAATATTTCACGAGCCGCAGCTCGGGAAAAACCATTAAAACTCTGGGCGATAAAAATGCAGAACTTCAAGAATACTATTTTGGTAAATCCACACAACCTTTATATTGCCTATTAAATTCTAAAGAAGAATTACTTCAACCAGCTTATGGTGCCGATTACTTCCAATTTAAGGTAGAACCGTTCGTAGAATTCCTAAAAGAAGGTTTAAAGGAATATTCAAAGAATCCCTAATATGAAAGCCCTAGACCATTTTAAGGACGCACAAGAAACACTTAATGCATTTCTGTCGGACAAACAAAATTTCGAAAAAATCGAATCTGCGATTGACAAAATCGTAGAATCGTTTGAAAAAAACGGAAAAATCATCGCTTGTGGAAACGGGGGCAGCCATTGCGACGCGATGCATTTTGCGGAAGAACTGACCGGTAGATACCGCAATAACCGAAAGGCCTTACCCGCCTTGGCTATTAGCGATAGCAGCCATATTACCTGCGTTGGAAATGATTATGGATACGATTTTATCTTTTCGCGTTTCATCGAAGCCCATGGAAAGGCCGGCGACGTGCTACTTGGTATTTCGACAAGTGGGAATAGCCCTAATGTTATAAATGCGCTGCAAAAAGCGCGTGAATTAGGCATGTTCACTATTGCGTTAACGGGTAAAGATGGCGGTAAAATAAAGGATTTATGCGATATAGAAATTCGTGCACCGAAGAGCGAGTACGCCGACCGAGCTCAGGAAATTCATATTAAAGTCATTCACGCGTTAATTGATGGAATCGAAAATCGATTGGGATTTTCAAATTAATTATTCCGAAAGATTTCACGGAATGCCCTTATATTTGACCCTCTAAAGAATGGGCATAAAACTCCGATTGATTTTTGTTAATTTCCTCCAATTTTTTATTTGGGGAAGCTGGCTAATAACCATAGGAGCCTATTGGTTTGAAAACAAACATTGGCCTGCTGCCGATTTTGGTCAGATATTCTCTACCATGGGAATAGCCGCATTGGTAATGCCTACATTAACCGGGTACTTAGCCGATAGGTTTATCTCCGCCCAAAAACTTTACGGAATTTTGCATATTCTCGGAGGCATAGGACTCATCTTTGTTCCTCAAGCACAGGAGCCTATGCAGCTTTTTTGGATCATTTTAGCGACGATGTTTTGCTACATGCCAACGATACCATTATCGAATACAGTGGGTTACCACATATTAAAAACAAATAATTTCGATGTGGTAAAAACCTACCCTTCAATTCGTGTTTGGGGAACCATTGGCTTTATCGTGGCACTTTGGACCGTTAGTTTGAATCATATCGAACAAAGTCACCTCCAGTTTTATTTGGGAGGAAGCGTGGCAATATTTCTAGGACTTGTATCATTTACACTACCCAACTGTCCACCATTGGGTAAAAAAGCGAAAGATGCCCCTAGTGACTTAAGTACGCTCAATGAGTTTTGGAAAAACCCACAGTTTGGTCTATTCTTCATATTCTCTATGCTATTGGGAGCGGCGCTTCAGTTAACAAATGCGTATGGGGATCCATTTATTAGCAGTTTTGCCAATACTCCGGAATACAGTAATTCTCTCGCCGTAAGATACCCTGCAATGATTATGAGTATATCTCAAATCAGTGAAACCTTATTCATTTTGGCTATTCCCTTTTTCATGAAACGTTTTTCCATTAAACAGGTTATGCTAATTAGCATGGTGGCTTGGGTACTGCGTTTTGGATTGTTCAGTTTAGGCGATCCAGGAAATGGCCTTTGGATGATCGTATTGTCCTGCATCGTTTATGGTATGGCTTTTGATTTTTTCAATGTTTCGGGATCCCTCTTTATTGAACAACATGTAGACGCGAAAGCGCGGTCACGTGCACAAGGATTGTTCACCATGATGGTTAACGGAATAGGAGCTATTTTCGGAAGTTTAGGAAGTGGATATTTAATTCAGAAATACTTTACATCACAGAATCCCGATGGTACAGATTTCTTACATTGGCCTGAGATTTGGTCGGCGTTTACCGTTTATGCTCTCATTGTAACCATTCTATTCGCTGTATTCTTTAGATCTCCAAAAGCCAAAGATCACGCCTAAACCATTCAACCTTTAATCGTTTTACTCATCGTAGGGATTTATAGGATCTGCTTCCTTCTCCCAATCTTTTGGCTTGTAATGCCATTCTGGTAATATTCGCTTTTCCCAGTACGGGGCAGCCACGAGGGCTATTATAATTCCACTTATTAATCCCGCAATATGACCTTCGTGAGAAACACCAGGCATCAGAGGTAGTAAACCCCACCACATACCACCATACCATAGAACTAAGACCATAAAAAGAGCCCTCAATCGCTTAACTTTTGACTTTAACGCATGCACCGCGAGAAAGGCAGCATATGAGTATAACCATGTGGAAGCGCCTATATGAAGTTCTCCAAAATCGCCCAAGCCAAAAAGTAAAATTGAAGACAACATCCATTGGGCGAAGAAGAATCTCGTCCAATCGCGCGGAAATAATAAAACAAAAAGAGCTGAAAGACCCACAAATGATGTGAGGTTTCCTATTAGATGATTTATATCCCCATGTAAAAATGGGCCACTAAAGGCGGTATATAGGTATTTAAAATTGCGTGTATGGCACCCCCACCTATTAAGAATAGCCTCCGTTTGAAGGTTGAAAATCAGTAGGATTAAAGCTGAGACTAATAATCCAGGCAATAGGGTTTGTACCCATAAACGGGAATTCCACTTCATAAAATTTCGATTGAAAGAGAAATAAAACCGATTAGCGAATCGCTAGTTTTTGGGTTTTGGTGGCATCGCCACTTTTGATTTGAATGAAATACACTCCCTTATCTAAGTTGGCGTCCATAACAGATATACGCACGCGACCTTCCATAAAATCAGATTGTTTCAAACTCTGCACGTAAACTGTTTTGCCCAACACATCTGAGATAATAATAGCGGCATTGGGGTATTCCGAGTAAGAAAAATCAAGATTCACACTAAAATAGGAACCTGAAACAGGGTTTGGAGTAAGGGTAAATGAAGGACCGCCACTAACTAGTTCATCCCCTGAAACAGGCGGACAAGCCGCACTCATGCTACTAAAACCGAGTCCGAAAAGGATGAAAAAGAGAAGAACTTTACGGTTCATAACAGCAAAATAACAAAAAAAAAGGCACTTGAACAAGTGCCTTTTTAGTTTTTTCAGTTTTTGAATTACTCAGCAGTTTCAGTTGCTTCTTCAGTAGAAGTTGCAGTTGAGTCAGCCTCAGTTGCAGTTGAATCAGCTTCAGTTGAAGTTTCTTCAGTTGTTGTTTCAGTTGCTGTTGAGTCAGTAGTAGTGGTTTCTTCAGTTGCGTTGTTACCACAAGCAGCGAACGTCAAAGCTGCGCAAGCTACTAATGCGAAAGTGATTTTTTTCATTTTTCTATTGGTTAATTTTGATTGAGTGTGCGGCAAAAATAAATCGAAAATAATACACTGCAAAACATTAATGATATTTTTTTAAAAAAAGTTAACATTTTGATTACCAATAGGCTCCTAAAAGATTTTCTTCGATAAAAGACAATTACCCATCCGAAAGCCCCGACGTTCAACAAAAAAATGCGCAATTTTGTCTGATAAAACTATATGAAGACCGCAGGAATAATCGGGGCAGGAATCGCCGGAATCGCAACAGCAGTGCACCTTGCCCGAAAAGGTTACGCGGTACATGTATTCGAACAATCGCCCACACATGGAGGTAAAATGGGCGTAGCTAAGCTCGGCAACTACCGGTTTGATCTCGGACCCAGCTTGTTCACTATGCCGCAATTTGTTTTTGAATTGCTCGATGAAGAATTGGCCGATTCCTTCAAAATAAAGCGTTTGGATAGCCTTTGTCATTATTTTTACGATCATCGAGAATCTCCCTTTGTCGCCAAATCCGATACAAAAGATTTCATTAAGGAAGCGGCTTTATATTTCAACGAAAACCCTAAAAAAATAGACGCATTTATGTCGCACGCCAAAACGGTTTACGATATTACAGCACCTGTTTTTCTTGAAAATAGCCTTCACAAATTATCGACTTACACTTCTAAAGCAGGTAGAAAGGGGATTGCGAATTTATGGCGCATCAATATGTTCAACAGTATGAATCAGGCTTTAGAGAATCAGTTTGAAAGTAAAGACCTAATACAGTTATTCAATCGTTATGCCACCTACAATGGTTCCAATCCCTACAAAGCACCCGCCACCTTAAATGTAATACCGCACTTAGAATTTTTCTACGGAGCTTACTTACCTGAAAAAGGAATGCGCGACATTGCCGATATCATTTATCAACAAGCGCTGAAACTTGGGGTGATTTTCCACTTTAACACCCCCATTTCGGGTGCAGAAATTGATTCCAACCAAAACATCAAAACCCTTGTATCACAGGACCAAACCCGTTACCCCATTGATTTGTGCATTGCTAATGTGGATGTTAAAATCTGGTATAAAAACATATTAAAATCACCCGTACCCAAACGCATAGCACAAGCGGAAAACTCAAGTTCTGCGCTAATATTTTATTGGGGCGTAAAACAGAAATTCCCGAGCCTCGATGTGCATAATATCCTTTTCTCAAATGATTACCCCGAGGAATTCGATGCGATATTCAATAGACGGACCTTACAAAAAGACCCCACCGTTTACATTAATATTACCTCGAAACATATTAGTTCCGATGCGCCCGATTACGGTGAAAATTGGTTCGTTATGATTAATGCTGCACATGACAACGGCCAATACACAACCGAATATATCGAACAGGTAAAAAAACGGGTTATCGATAAAATAAATCGCGTTCTAAATGTCAATTTGGAATCAATTATTGAAGTAGAGGATGTACTCACACCGCTTAGCATTGCTTCGAGAACCGGCAGCGATAAAGGGAGCCTCTACGGAAGCAGTAGTAATAACCGAATGTCGGCATTTTTCCGACAAGCCAATTTTTCATCCGAACACAAAAACCTTTATTTTTGCGGTGGTAGCGTGCATCCAGGGGGCGGAATCCCGCTCTGCTTGTTAGGTGCCGGTATTCTTAATAAAATAATTCCTGATGCAAACCGTTGAAAATAGATTTATCGTCGTAATCGTCATCATTTATTTGGTTGGCATACTCGGTTTCGTAATCCCAAGTTTGAATCCCATTTTCATAGCTTTAACCCCATACAATCTTATCGGGTCTTTTATTGTTGCTTGGATTTTTCATAAAAAATGGGAGATTACACATGTTACCACATTACTGCTTATTGGCGTACTGGGTTTTTTCGTAGAACTACTAGGCGTTAAAACCGGTTTAATCTTTGGCAATTACCACTATGGTGCCACATTTGGGGCAAAATGGCAAGAAGTGCCCTATTTAATTGGCCTAAATTGGGCCGCAATGGTATTTTACACCTCTAGCTTCCTGGCTCCGCGAATCAAAAACACGGTTGTAAGGGCTTTTGCAGGGGGAGCATTGATGACCATTTACGACTTTTTCTTAGAGCCTGTTGCTATGCGTTTCGACTTTTGGCACTGGAAAAGCAATATCGTTCCTATGCAAAACTACGCGGCCTGGTTTGTATTTGCCACGCTGTTTCACTTGCTACTAAGCAGCACAAGCAAACCTATTAAGAATCGCATGGCATCTACTCTATTCTTTATTCAAGGCGGATTTTTTATCGTACTTTACGTTTTCGTGCGTCTGTTTTAACAGAACTATATCGGCTTCAATTTGACACTCAAATTATACTATTCTTTACAGTATAATTCAAGCCCAACAATTTAACTGTATCAAGAGTATGAATAAAAAAGACTTCCCTTTTGGGGGAAGTCTTTCACACCTTTGCTCCTTTGTTGCGTCGTTGCTAGGCTTGTAGCAGCGCCCAATAACATCAGACTAAAATTTAAAGCGGACAATCTTTTTCGGCATACATCAAATCGATTTCCTCACCATAACGCTCCATTACCACTTTACGCTTAACTTTTAGGGTGATGGTCATTTCGCCACTTTCAATACTGAAAGGCTCGCGCTTTAACATGAAATTTCGAATCCGTTCAAATTTCGCCATCGACATTCCCAACTTCTTGGCATCTTCGGCGATCCACTGAACCAGCTCGGAATCGTTAATAAATACCGAACTCGTATCGTCCATTACAGGTAACTTATGCGCTAATTTCAACTCCATAGTTTCGCGGCTCGGAACTATTATCGCAGTTAAATATTCGCGCTTATCTCCAATTATGAAAATCTGATCGATTCGCTCACTCTTCAGGTAAACATTTTCAATTTGCGTAGGATAAATATTCTTACCTAAAGAGGTTTTGAGCATGTTTTTCAAACGGTCGGTAATTTTTAAATATCCCTTTTCAAATCGGCCAATATCGCCAGTGTGGAACCAACCATCCTCATCAAAAACCTTATCTGTTTCTTCTTTATTTTGGAAATACCCCTTCATTACGTTGGGTCCTTTAGTTAAAATTTCCCCTTCTTCCGAAGCAAACGTTGGATCGAAACTATCGTAATGTTGGATGGTGATTATTTCTTTGGTTTCAATATTCTGGATAGCTACGAACTGCCGGGGGGCCACACGGCCCACAGTTCCGTACACTTGACGTTCAAATTCATTAACCGTTACAAACGGTGAAGTTTCGGTTAATCCGAAACCCTCTTGAATTTTCAACCCTAAATTGGCAAAAAATTCTCCAACGTGTTTGGGCAACGCCCCGCCACCAGAAGCAAACATTTTCATGCGCCCTCCCATTTTGGCCTTTACCTTAGAGAATACCAATTTTTCGGCTATCGCACGCTTTATTTCTAACAATCCTCCTACCGAACGGCCTTCGTCTTTTGCTACACGAACTTCCTCTCCAACCGAAACTGCCCAAGTGAATATTTTCGCTTTAATTCCGCCACCTTCCGTAGCGTTTTTAATAACTTTATCGTGAATTCGCTCAAGCAATCGAGGCACAGTTGCCATAATAGTTGGGCGTATTTCATTTATATTAGAAGCTACTTTTTCGATGCCCTCGGCGAACGCCACTTGAGCCCCAACATAGGTGCTCAAATACATAGTCACCATCCGCTCAAATACATGGCTTAACGGCAAAAACGAGAGGTATAAATCCGTAGATAAAATGGCGGGACACAAATCAATGGCGTCGTAGCAATTACTCATGAAATTGTAATGCGTTAACATAGCTCCCTTTGGAACGCCGGTAGTACCGCTGGTATAGATTAAAGTAGCCAAATCTTCCTTACCCACCTGAGCAAATCTATTCTCAATTTCCTGAGCGTGCTGCGCCTTTAATCCGGTTCCTTTCGACATCAAGGTGGTAAAATTGATTAGGTTGCCTGTTTCTTCTTTATCTGAGGGCACAAAGATGATTTTTTCAATTGTGGGACATTGATCTTCTACCTTTTGAACTTTTTTAAGCAAGAAAGGATTTCCAACAAATACAAGGCGCGAACCGGAATCATTGATGATAAATTTCGTTTCGTCGGGCGTTAAAGTTGGATAGATCGACACATTCACCAAACCCAACTTTTGAAGGGCTTGATCGATGATGTAATATTCCGGACAATTTTCCAGCATAATGGCTACACGATCTCCTTTTTTCAATCCATGCTCGACAAAAAAAGCAGCCATTTTACCAATTTCATCTAGAAGGTATTCATAGGTATATTCCCTCCATTCTCCTTTCTCTTTTTGAAATAAATAAGGACGTTGGAGGTTGTGTATATTATGGGCTGAATTAAGAAAGAAATGATGAAGAGAGGTGAACGAAGGATCGTTCTGCATTCTCTTTTCCGCTAATGATTCCATATTGGTCAATTTTTTGTATCCGACAAATATGTATCATTTCTTTATAAAGCGGAAATTTTAAGACAAAAATTATACATTGTGTGAGTTAAGTTTCCACAATTAACCAGCCCTCAATCGCTGGTATAAGCCTAATCTTTAAGTGTTATTCGGTTTAGACGCCGTAGGCCTCTACCGTTTCTACTTCGGGAACCATGCGTTTTAACAAGTTCTCTATTCCCGACTTAAGAGTCATGGTTGATGACGGGCATCCACTGCAACTGCCTTTAAGCTCCACCGTAACTACCCCATCTTTGAAACTCTTAAAATCAATAGCGCCACCATCCATTTCTACTGCAGGCTTCACGTGATCTTCTAGGAGCTGCTTTATTTTACGTTCAATTTCGGTTTCTTGCTCAGGCGATAAGTCTTTCACTTTATTGATAATCTCTTTGCCATCTTCCAGCCATTCTTGAAAGAAATTACGCAGATCCGGTATCAAATCAAACCACTCGTAATCGCTATTTTTGGTAACGCTCACAAAATTGTTCATAATGAACACCCCCTGCACAAATCCCATCTCAAAAAGCGCTTTCGCTAACGGTGAGTTTTCTGCTTTTTCTTTGGATCTGAAATCAGCTGAATCGTTAGGTAGAAACATTTTGCTTGCAACAAATTTCATACTCTCGGGATTCGGAGTTGCCTCAGCGTAAATGGTGATCATTTCGTTTGTCATAATCGATGAATTTTCGAACTACAAAAATACGAATTAATATCGAGGCCCTCTTTCCTATATTTTGGCAATTTTCGCAAAAACATAATGAATAATCGGTAGTACCTTTGAAACATGGCCAAGCTTAAAACCACGTTTTTCTGCCGTTCTTGCGGTTATGAATCCCCAAAATGGATTGGCAAATGCCCCGGTTGCGATCAATGGAATACATTCACCGAAGAGTCAAAACCGACCAAGTCTGTAAATACATGGACAAAATCTACTCGTAAAACTGTATCCCCCGTTAACATTCTTCAAATTGAAGCATCCACAACGCAAAAAACAGTCTTACCCGATTCAGAATTAAATTTGGTTTTAGGTGGTGGATTGGTGGCAGGTGCTGTAATTCTTCTCGGTGGCGAGCCGGGCATCGGAAAAAGTACCTTATTGCTTCAGATGGCCCTAGAATCTCATTTGAATGTACTTTATGTGAGCGGTGAAGAAAGTGAATCTCAAATTAAATTACGTGCGGAACGTATAGGTATACAAAACGAACAATGTCAGGTATTGACCGAAACCATGCTTGAGAATATTCTCGACCATGTACAGCGAGAAAGACCCGAAGTTTTAATTGTAGATTCCATACAAACCCTTTATTCCGACACCATAGAATCGACACCGGGAAGTATCTCACAAATTCGCGAATGTACGGGGAAACTCTTGCAGTTTGCTAAAGAAACCGATACCCCCGTTATGCTAATTGGGCATATTACAAAAGATGGGGCCATAGCAGGACCAAAAATTTTAGAACATATGGTAGATACGGTTCTGCAATTTGAAGGCGATCGCCACCATGTATACCGAATATTAAGAACCCTAAAAAATAGGTTTGGTAGCACCCAAGAAATGGGAATTTATGAGATGCAAGGAAGTGGCCTTAAACCCGTAAAAAACCCTTCAGAAATATGGCTTTCCCAACGTGATGAAGCTCTTAGTGGCGTAGCGATTGCCGGTGTATTGGAAGGTGTTCGACCGCTTTTACTCGAAGTACAAGCCTTAGTGAGCACAGCCGTTTATGGAACCCCCCAACGTTCGGCCACTGGATTTGACATACGACGTTTAAATATGCTTTTGGCCGTTTTAGAAAAACGCTGCGGATTTCGTTTGGGACAATCGGATGTATTTGTGAATTTAGCCGGAGGCTTGCGTCTTGAAGATCCCGCGCTCGATTTGCCATTGATGTCGGCGATAATGAGTAGTTACCAAGGTTTGTCGCTTCCACAGGGATATGTATTTTCGGGTGAGGTTGGGCTTTCGGGTGAGGTTCGCGCCATTCAACGCATAGATCAACGTATCTCAGAGGCCGAAAAACTCGGATTTACCGATATGATTGTGTCGAAGTACAACAAGATTCCCGAATCTACATCCCGCAAAATAAAGATTCACAGTTTTGGTAAGGTTGATGAAGTTTTCTCCTGGTTGTTCGGTTAATCGCAGAAGCCACTTAATAATTACCCATTCATTTATCTAGATCTTGTATAACGGATTTAAATAGCATTCCATTCCAAATCAGGCGTTACAGAAAGCAAAACTAAGAATCCGGTCCGGATGCCAGGGAAATTCCCCCGAGAAAAAGGCGGTGAAAATTAGAGAGGAATGGATCTGAAGGCGCAGTTTAAGCCGACATCATTTTTTCGCGCACGAAGCTTTGGGCGAGTAAGACGATTTTTTGACTGTTTGGAATTCGGATACGGCTGTTTAGAATTTCGGTAGCGGTGGTGCGTTCGATTTTCTGTAATAACTTCAAATAATAAATATAGGCTGTGTAAACTCCCAATCGTGCTCCAATCGGTAACTTAAGAATTCCGATATAAGCGTGCTCAAAATCTTTCTTAACGTCTTCAATTATGCCCATTTTGTCTTCATCCGTAAAATGTCGGAAATCGACACCTGGAAAATAAACACGTCCGCGTTCTTCCACGTCACTTTTGATATCCCTCAAAAAATTCACCTTCTGAAATGCGGCTCCCAAACTACGGGCGTAAGGCAATAGGTCGTTATACTCTGTTTGATTTCCCTTACAAAAAATCTTTAGACACATTAGGCCAACTACCTCGGCGCTTCCATAAATATATTCGCTGTACGATTGTTGGTCGTGGGTATTTGTGTCAAGATCCTCTTCCATCGATTGGAAAAAGGGCTCAATCAAATCGTTGGTTATACCAAACTGGTTTGCCGCTAGTTGAAAGGAATGCAATATTGGATTTGTGCTAATTCCCATTTCAATGGCTTGATAGGTTTGTTGTTTGAATTCACGCAGCAATCGTTCTTTGTCATAGCCATGGAAGGTATCGACAATTTCGTCTGCAAATCGCACAAAACCATAGGTAGCAAAAACTGCCCAACGGTATTCTTTGGCTAAAAGCTGAATTCCTAGTGAAAAGCTCGTTGAATAATTCAAGGATACTTTCCTACTCAATTCTTTGCTCGTTGAATTATACAAGGGGATGCTCATCTTCTATTCGTTCTAAAACTAACTTTGAACCAATTACTACTATCGGCAATCCAGTTCCGGGAACCGTGCTTGCCCCTACATAGTAAAGATTCTTTAACTTCTCATCTTTGTTAGACGGTCTAAAGGCCCCAATCTGATTTAACCCGTGAGCTAAACCCAATCCACTGCCTTTGTACAAGTTAAACATCTTTTGCCAATCTTCAGGAGTATAAACAACTTTGGTCAGAATATTGTTTTTTATGTCAAAGCCAACACGTTCTCCCAAATCTTCAATTATTTCATTGGCAAGGGTTTCCGCATCTGACCAGTCCGGTTTGACGCGGCGGTCTGGGACCGGACATAAAATAAATAAATTTTCACAACCTTCGGGAGCGCAATTTGCATTGCTTTTACTTGCGACGTTCACATAATAATAGGGTTTCTTAGGGGTAACGGTACTCCTAAAAATGGTATCTGCATAATCCCGGAAGTTATCGCCCAAAAAATAATTGTGGTGATGAATTCCATCGATCTTCCCTTTTACCCCGATATAAATCGTAAACGGAGCCAATGTCCATTCGAGTTTATCGAGTTTTTCTTCGGTAAACTTAGGGCGATTGAGAAATTTCCCTCTAAACCAAGCCGCATCTGCATTAACCACGAACAAATCGGAGGCATAAACCTTGCCGTTGTTATCGGTTAATGAAGTTAGGGTGTCGTTATTATATTGAGCCGAAACTATTTCTGTATTGTAGGTGATTTTCACCCCTTTTTTCTCAAGCAAAGGCAGAATTCCCTCGACTATTTTATACATACCGCCTTTTACATTCCAATAACCATCGTGTTCCAATTCGGTATAATTCAAGAGATTATAAACAGAAGGTGTATTGAAGGGGGTTGCACCTAAAAAGAAAGCGACTAAAGAAAAAATAATTTTAACTTCTTCGGAGTCAAAATGTCGTTCTAATTCTTCCCAAAAGGTTCGGAACAATTTGGGTAGATGTTTCAAGGGCACGGTCGCCATTGAGAGTAAAAACTGTAAAATCGAATCAAAATTCTTCTTTACGACTTTGTATTCGGTATCATGAAAAATCTCTTTTGCGCCTTTGAGGTATTTTCTGGCCTTAGCTTCGAAGTCGTCTTCGATACCTTTAAATTCCTCCGCAAGTTTATCGAGGTCTTTGTAAATTTGAAACACGCGATCAGATCCCGCGATATTTACGGTATACAAAGGATTTAATTCATTTAATTCAAAAGGGATAGGCTCACCAATACTGTTAAAGAGTTCGTGAAATTCATAACTCATCGAGAAAAAAGAGGGACCTACGTCGAAGGTAAAACCGTCTTGTTTAAGAATATTCAATCTCCCTCCGGCATTGGATTGCTTTTCGATGATATGCACATCATATCCTTTGTAGGAGAGCCTCAATGCGGTAGCTAGGGAACCGAGTCCGGCTCCAACAATGGTAACGGTTTTATTTGGCATGAAAACGTTTGTAGAATTTGGGTAGAACAAATAGGAATCCGAAGGCTTGAGCTCCGTGTTTGGTATGAACGGCATGGTGCAAGTGATGCGTCAAGCGCATGGCTCGGAAATAAGGCACTTTCGTAGTTTTGAGCCATTTTACGCGTTGGTGCACGAATACATCATGAACCAAAAAATAAGCCAGGCCATAGAGGGCAATTCCTAAACCGGCATAAAACCTCCAATCGAAATTTTCGCTGCCATAAACGATAAGCAAAACTGAGGGCAATGCAAACATAAAACCGAATAGATCGTTGAGCTCGAGCACCCCTTTACGAGGTTCGTGATGCGATTTATGCCAAACCCAAAGCGAGCCGTGCATGACGTATTTGTGTGTAAACCAAGCAACTCCTTCCATGAGGACAAAAAAACTCAACAAAACGAGGGCATTCGTTAAAGCGTTCATACAAATAGTTAAACAAAGTTAGGGCGCGTTGGTTTGCCGGAAGTATGAAATTTTGATAAAAAATAGCAGAAATTTACCCCAACAAATCAAAATATTGGATTTTGATTAAATTCACTATTAAAATCGTCGTCATCTTGTATTCAATTTTAATCCCTTATTTTGTGGCGTGAATTCCCTAAATCCAATTTCATTAAAGGCATTCAATACATTTGGGTTTGAAGTTCATTGCCATGAGCTCTATACCATCAGCGACAAATCTGAGCTCAACACGCTATTCGAGGCCGGCTTGTTTGATAGGAATCCTAAAATAATTTCCGGCGGCTCCAACTTGTTACTTACACAAGATATCAAAGAACCCGTTGTTTTGAATAGAATCAAGGGGATCCGAATTTCGGAGGAAACCAACGAACACCTCAGCCTTAATTTCGGAGCTGGTGAATCTTGGCACGAATCCGTAATGTACGCCGTACATAATAATTGGGGCGGAATGGAGAATTTAAGCCTCATACCGGGTTGCATGGGAGCTGCTCCCATCCAAAACATTGGCGCATATGGAGTTGAAATTAAAGACATATTCCAATACCTCGAGGCTTTTAATTTACGTACGGGGAAATTTGAAATTTTTCAATTAGAAGACTGTCAATTTGGATACCGCGATTCTGTATTCAAAAACGAAAAGAAAAATCAATATTTTATTACAGAAGTATGCCTTAGACTTGACAAAACACCTACCATACGAACCCAATACGGCGATATTCAAGCGGTGCTTGATTCTCAAAATCTTACAAAAATCACTATCGCCGATGTAAGCAACGCCGTTATTCAAATCCGCCAATCAAAATTGCCCGATCCCGCCGAAATTGGCAATTCCGGTTCGTTTTTTAAAAATCCCGTTATACCCACCGAACAAGCCGCTGCTCTTCAAAAACAGTTTCCAAGCGTGAAATGCTTCCCCCAGAATGAGAAAGAAACAAAAATTCCCGCAGCTTGGCTTATTGAAAACGCTGGTTGGAAAGGCCATAGACGAGGCGATGTCGGCGTGCATACAAAACAGGCTTTAGTGCTGGTAAATTATGGCAATGGCAAGGGAAGCGATGTGCACCAATTGGCTAAAGATATTCAAGAAGATGTACGTCAGAAATTTAACATAACCTTGGATTTTGAGGTAAATATTTGGTAATTTGAGCACCCGTATGAGATTTAGACTTTCCTTATTAACCCTTCTATTGCCCATTGGGCTAGGAGCACAAGTGCAAGTGCAGATTCAGCGCGATGTGCGCATCCCTAAATTGAATACATTCAATCCTGCCGACGTTCCCGATGTTTGGGTAGAAAAAAAGGCCATATTCGAACAAGAAATGCCCCTGCCAAAGGGAATTGATGAACGATTGAGAGCCGATTTAGACCGAAAAAAAGAAAAATTAATTCGTGACTCTCGGGTAAAATTGCGAAAAACTTATCATGTTCCTCCAACGCCAAAGGAGAAATTGAACCCGATAATCGAAAATTCTTTCGACGGGCAATATCTCGGTGGAGAAGGCACACCTAATGACAATGATGTTGCAGTGGCTAATGACGGCACCTTTATTTCGGTAAGAAATACGCGTATTTATGTTTACAACGATACGGGAGAGCGTCTGCAATCCTGGTCATTGCGTTATTTTCCAGTTTTACAAAATAAGGTAGACGATTTGCCCCCATTAGAACGATTCTACGATCCAAGAGTCACCTATGACCCTTACACCGATCGATTTATTTGCTTGTACATGCATGGGGTTACCGATAAAACGAGTTTCATCGTAGTTGGATTTTCAAGTCCAGGCGATCCAACCGCTCCATGGAATGTCTATAAAATCCCTGGCAGGCCTATCAATGATACGGTTTGGAGCGACTACCCTATAATTTCACAAACCAAAGAAGATTTATTTCTTACGGTAAATTTACTTGCCAACGGTTCCAGCTGGGAGGAAGGTTTTCGAGAAGCCGTAATTTGGCAAATTCGCAAAGAAGACGGTTATAACGGAGACACCCTGCATACAAACTTTTTCAACGGCATCAAATATGGAGATAAATCCGTTTGGAGCATTTGCCCTGTAAAAAATGGCCCAATGCCCGACGGGACCGATAATTATTTTTTAAGCGTGCATCCGACCGCAGAATCGAGCGATACCGTATTTCTTCATCATGTAACCAACACTCAAAAAAGCGGAATTGCCGATTATGAGTTGAAAATTTTGCGCAGCCCGATACCCTATGGTTTTCCACCAAGTGCTTTACAACCTGATACTTCGCTACAGCACAAATTACGAACGAACGATGCGAGGGTCTTAACCGGGATCCGTAATGGAAATCATATTCAATACATGCAAAACAGCCGCAATTTCATCACTGAACAAGCGCATCTAATGCATGGACATATTTACGATCTAACGGGCAATCCGCAAATAGAAGCACAACTTTTCACCCACCCCGTTTTAGAGTTTGGATATCCCGATATGGCCTATGCCAGTATGAAGAATGGAGACCCCTCAACTATTACAACGGCGGTTTACAGTTCGGTTGTAGACACACCAGGATTTGGTGTTTTTTACCAAAATCGATACGGAGAATATTCGGATTTTATCAAAATAAAAAGCGGCAGTTCCCTTATTAGTTACAACGGCATTAAGCCCAACGAACAGCGCTGGGGCGATTACGAAGGCATTCAAGCCAAGTACAATGAGCCTGGTGTTTTTTACGCAGTAGGATCTTATGGTCGCAATAGACAGATGAGTCCTTTTGTAGCTCGTTTACGCATTGCAGACCCCATGAATCAAAGTGAAGCTCCCGAGGTTCGTATATTCCCTATTCCGGCAAATCAGGGTTATATCGATATCGAATGGAAGTCTGAAAAAGCGGCCACATTGCGCGGTACACTTATCGGAATTAATGGAGCCCAAATTATGCCAAATGCAGAAAGTGGCAAATTCGAATTATCCGTTGATCCAGGCACCCATATTTATCGCATACATACCCGTAGTGCCACACCTGGGTTATACCAATTATGCTTATTCACAGGCGATGAACTCGTGCAAAGCCGGAACGTAGTTATTGAATAAGCACCCAATACTGAATTATTTTTTCATTTTTACGTAAAGAATCGCTTCATCTTGTCCGAAATTAAAAACCAATCACCCCAAGCCGAACCGGCAAGAGTCATATTAGTGGACAAACCCATTGGGTGGACCTCTTTTCAAGCTGTAAAAAAGGTCAAATACGGTATAAAAGCCCGGAAAATCGGACATGCTGGTACTTTAGACCCTCTTGCGAGCGGACTGCTAATTCTTTGCACCGGCAAAATGACCAAACAAATCGAGGGAATTCAAGCGCAAACTAAAGAATATACGGGAACCATCGTCTTAGGGGCGAGTACGCCAAGTATTGACCTTGAAACAGAAATCGACCAGACCTATCCTACCGAACATATCACTCAAGACGCAATAGAAAATGCAGCTCGAGATTTTACTGGAGAAATCACGCAAACGCCTCCCATTTATTCTGCTGTAAAAATAGATGGCAAAAGGGCTTATGAAATTGCGCGTAAAGGAGGTGATGCTGAAATAAAATCGCGACAGGTACAAATCTATGATTTTGAGATAATCGGTGTAGAAATGCCCCAAGTTCATTTTCGGATTGCTTGTAGCAAAGGCACCTACATTCGGAGTATCGCCCGCGATTTTGGCTATCATTTGCGGTCGGGTGCGTATCTTACAAATCTTCGCCGAACCAAAATTGGCGATTATTGCGTCGAAGATGCCAAGCATCCTAAAGAAATTACGGATGAGCTGGGCAATTCAAACACCTGATTTTGTCGGTATTTACCTATATTTGAGGTATGATTATGCGCATGATCCGCGGCACCGTTTTAGGTGCAATTGCCTTTTTTTCATTGGGTTGTAGCAACCTTAATGCGGGCAAGTCCGATAAAACAGTTTCCGATAAATTCAACGAACTTATAACGCCAACCGCTTCAACATTGGAAAAGGTTGACGATGGGTTCACCCTTACCGGCACCATCAAAAACAGCCCAAAACACTTAATTATTTTGTGGGAAATGACCCCTCAGCAATTGGTATTTATAGATAGTGCGCGCACCGATGAGAGTGGTAAATTCCAAATACAAGGCAATACAAAGAGTATGATTTTTGCCCAGCTACAAATGGGTCCAGAAAGCGTTATTTTCTTGGCCGTAGATAACAAATCGAAATTAAATGTGAATATTAGTTTGTTAGGCAAATTTGTTGATTACACAATTGAAGGAAACGAGTTAGACGACAGTAAAAAGATTCGCAAAATTGTAGAAGCTAATCGGTCTTTTTCCGAAGAATTTACCGCTTTGAAACAGGAGGCAGAAAAAATACCTCAAACCCAAGAAGGGATGTCTCAGGCGGCCGTTTTAAACAGCCGCTACCAGCGTTTGCTTAAACAACGCAATGACTATATGATGAATATGGCCATGAATGAGAAAAAAGGATTCATTCCTTATTTCATGATTGCATTCGGAGCCCTTGAAAGTCCCGGGTACGAGTTGTTCAAACACGCAGTTGAATGTGCAAAGGCTGCAGATCCTATTTCTAAATACACCCAAGATATCGAAGGTAAATTTACAAACGAAGCCTCTCTAATGATTGGTGGAGTTGCACCAGAAATTAAATTAAATGGTCCTGACGGCAAACCGGTCTCCTTAAAATCCCTTAGAGGAAAAGTAGTGTTAATAGACTTCTGGGCGAGTTGGTGTGGTCCTTGTCGACGCGAAAATCCGAATGTGGTTAAAATGTACCAAAAATATAAAGATCAAGGTTTTGAAATCTTCGGTGTATCACTCGATAACGACGCCAACCGTTGGAAAGGAGCTATTCAAAGCGATGGATTAACCTGGTACCATGGTAGCGATTTAATGGGTTGGAAAAGCAAACCTGCTCAATTGTATCAAGTTCACTCTATTCCCGCTACATTTTTGTTAGATAAACAAGGAAAAATAATTGCTAAAGGCTTGCGCGGGGCTGAATTAGAGGCCGCAGTCGCGAAAGCGCTAACTGCCGAATAGATAAAAAGTGTTAATAGAGCATTTGCTGTTGTTAATTTCAATTGATAATTCACAGCAGAAAATGGTTAAAGTCACAATCAAATAACAACACCTTCTTAACACACCGTTAACACAAACGTTAAATCTGTTCGATTATTTTGTAACGAGATGATTAAGAAAGCCACACAAATTTTAGTTGTAGACGACGAACAAGATATTTTAGAATTAATTCGTCATACGCTCAACAAAGAAGGGTACGAGGTACATGTGGCTGCCAATGGTCAACAAGCCGTTGAAAAAGCCAAAAAAATAAAACCTGACTTGATATTAATGGATGTGATGATGCCGGTTATGGACGGTATGGAAGCCTGTCGTCAGTTAAAAGAAGATAACGAAACATCCGATATAGCCATTATATTTCTAACCGCTAGAAGCGAAGAATTTGCAGAATTAGCAGGTTTCGAAGCAGGCGCCGATGACTATATATCAAAACCCATACGTTCACGCGTTCTACTAAGTCGTATCCGTGCTATTTTACGCAGAAACAGCGGCAGCATCGCAGAAGAAGAGGTTGTAAAACTGGAATTTGAAGACCTTTTGATTGATCGCGAACGGTTCATGGTGGAGTACCAAGGCAAATCCCTTCAATTTCCCCGCAAAGAGTTTGAACTTCTCTCCTTCCTAGCCTCCAAACCCGGAAGGGTTTTCTCGCGCGATGAAATACTTGAAAATGTATGGGGTAATGAAGTATTGGTTGTGGATCGTACTATCGACGTCCACGTTAGAAAAATCCGCGAAAAACTAGACGACCGCTACATTTTTACAGTAAAGGGTGTTGGATATAAATTTGAAGGCTAACTTTCAAACAGCCGTCTTATACTCGACGCTTTTGTAATACATTCCTGCAACTCTTCCTCGGCCTCACTGTCAATCGTGATAGCCCCACCCACCGAGTATTGAAGCATATTTTCGGCATATTCTAAACTGCGTATTACCACGTTAAAATCAAAATCGCCTCGATAGAAATACCCGACGCTGCCGCTGTATAATTCGCGTCGAAATCCTTCCATTTTATCAATAAATTTCATCACCTCTATTTTCGGAGCACCTGTCATACTTCCCATGGGGAAAAGGGCTTCTAAAATGGATTCAAAATTGGCATGACCTTCTAACTCACCAACAACCGTCGAAATCATTTGATGTACGTTGGGGTAAGTATATATTTCGCATAGCTCGTTGACCTTTACGGAACCTACTTTGCACACCCGCGACAAATCGTTTCGCACCAAGTCAACAATCATTACATTTTCAGCTCGATCCTTTTCACTACGGCGCAATGCATCTTGTTCTAATTCATCCGAACTACCTGTGCGTTTTAAGGTTCCTTTAATAGGTTGACTTAAAAGAACCTGACCTTGTTTTTGAAGAAACCGTTCTGGACTTGAACCAATCAAAAAACGATCTTCTAATTTGTAAAAAACACCAAAAGGATTGGGCGCCGTTCGATTTAATTCCCAAAAAAGGCGATAGGGATCTATATCGCAATTTGTGCGGAAAGATTGACAAAAGTTCATCTCATAAAACACTCCGTCGCGGATACAATTTTTTATTTCCTCTATCTTTTCCAAATAGGTTTCCGGCGTTTCCGTTGTTTCCCAATGTAAAATATCCGCCTTTTTATTTTCTCGGGGGAAGCCTTCTCCAAATTCTACTTCGAAGTTAGATTCCACCGTGCCGTCACGAAATTCCAAGCGATAATCTCGAGGTTCAAAAAAATGAAATTCCGGCCAAATATTGGACTGTGATTCACTTGGGTGAAGGCGTTTAAAGGTGTTGTTTTTGTAATGATAACCTATGTGACCGAAGGCAAGTCCGTTAAATGCATCCAACTCACTAGCCCTTTTAAACACTTGTTTTGCACCGGCTCCATACATCAAATCAAAACGACCGTATTTATCTGGATATCCATTGGACAACAGCAAAATCGCGTGGGACTCACGACGGCAATTTAGTAATAAAGACTCCCAATTATTCGTGTTCATTATTCTGGATTTTGCGAATAGAATTGTACAATTATATCAGCAGCTGCCTTGCCTACAATTGGGGTAAGCGTTTCAACTGAAGCTGTTTTTACGCGGGTTACACTCTTGAATTCTTTTAAGAGTAATTTTGCTTTTGCCGGACCTATTCCAGGGATTTCCGTCAGTGATGATTTTAAGGTGCCTTTATCGCGACGTTGCCTATGGTGTGTTATTCCAAATCGGTGGGCTTCATCGCGCATATGCTGGATGATTTTCAAAGTCTCACTTTTTTTATCAATATAAAGTGGTAAAGGATCATTCGGATAGTATAGCTCCTCTAAGCGCTTGGCTATTCCTATAATAGCCAACTTACCATAGATACCC
>JALRKL010000065.1 GCA_023268875.1 Bacteroidia bacterium | reverse complement strand
TCGCCTTGGGAATTGGCGGAACTTTTTACAAATGGCAAGAAATTGGGTAGAGTTTAGAGTCTAGAGGTTAGAGTTTAGAGGGGAAAAGCGGGAATTGCCAGTCCTGAGTTTTATCCCTTTGCAAAAGCGGCTACGCACAATGCCTTAAACACGATATTGCCAATGAGCACCATTGGTTTTGGCGCACGTTTAAAACATTTAGAAGCAGGCTTAAATTATCAAGTTTCTATTGGAAGTCCGGTCAATGATTTTGAATACGAAGGCGTGGTGTTCACCAATAATATCCGGTACCGCAGTTTGGGGTATTATGTTGCCTATCGGGTGGAGTTTTGAAACCGAAAAGTTAAAGTTTCTGTTTAGGAGGAATGAAGTTTCAGAGTGGTTAATTTACTTTCCAAAATCTGTACTATCGATTTCTAAAACATAGTTATGTTCCGCTACGGATTTGGAATTTGACATTGTAATATACCAACTAGATAATTCCTTTACATCAAGTTTGCATGTATCGCCTTTATCATTGGTAATAATGAAGTAATCTCCAATTACCTCAGTTGGATTTATCACAGTAAGCTGTTTGCCTCGCTTGGAATAATAACCAATGTTTTGATTCGTGCCTGCGTATAAGGTTTGCGTTATGGTATCGTATATATTATCGTAGGTAACGTAGTCGTAGGATATGTCCACATAACTATAGTTTATGTTATAATTGCAGTTGTTCTGTATTTCATAATTAGCATAGGTTTCGGATTCACATGAGCAAAGACCGATTCCAACAATTCCTAATAAATAAACGAACGGTTTCATTTATTCGAATGTAGTAATTTTAAATGAATTTGAGTTTTTTAAATTGGTGGTGTTTACACTTTGAATTCCTTTAGAAGATCTATTACCAATATTTGTAAAGTCCGAATTGTATTGAAAATGGCGAAATGCTAAACGCTTCGTTTATTTCAGATTTCATCATCGTAGGAAACCAATTGCCTCCCAATTGAAACTGCCAATTGTATCGAGGAAAATAAGATAGAGAAATCCCCATATTAGGGATAATTCTCAAGGCCTCTAAATTGGGGTAGGCTTCCCGGGTTCGAATTTGATTCTGCCAGCTGTAATCATAAATAAACTCTCTTTCCAAAGGAAGGCACCCCAATAAACCTGCTGTAAAATCGAGTGTGTATTGCTGTTTAGAAATAGCAGAATAAGAAAATTCTATATGTGGCAGCGCGGCTTGGGTAATTACACGTACATCTTCAGGGGGTGAATTTAGAAAACTGTACCCTTCGAATTTTTGCAATGTATTCGGGTTTACATTTTCAATCTCTTCAATTTCTAATATCCCCGCACCATACAATAATCCGGCGTTTAAGGTGTATCTATGCCGTTTTAGCCGAGCATCTAATCCGCCAAAAACGCCATAATTGTAGCTAAACTCGTTGATTTCATAAGATAAAAAACTACTCGTATTTATACCCAAGGCCCATTCCCAATTGTTTGTGTTTTTATTGATTTTATTCAGGTCGGGATCCTCTAAGTCTAATGAGTCCGTTTCTTTCGTGTCGCTCCCGCTCAATTTTGATGGATTATTTACAATCGGTAGGGTATCCGATATAAAATGGTTTACAACCGAATCGTTGCCGTGTACAGAATTAATTGACGAAAGATTTTGGGATAAGCGTGCATCATCTCGCTTAATAAGATTGGCCTTATTAGGATTTGAGGGAGAATTAGTTTGCGAAATCAACGAATTTAAATCGCTACGGTGAATATTTCCCACATTTTGAGAGGTTTTATCTTCTTGGGAATTAGAAGAACGGCCACTGCCGATCTGATTGAAGAGCTGGGGTTGAATCGGTTCTACAGAATAATAGGGAGGGAGGTTTTCCCGAT
>JALRKL010000030.1 GCA_023268875.1 Bacteroidia bacterium | reverse complement strand
TTCCTAGCCCACTGATTGTTTTAGTTACGGTTATTCCAATGGCTCATTTTTTGCAGCTGGAAGAAGTATACCGTTTAAAATTTGATTTTGAGTTCAAACAATTGTGGAACGTGAAACTTTCATGGGAGGCGCCTGTTTCCTGGGGGCTTTATTTTAAATACGTGGGTTTGTTTGCTATAATTGGTAGTCTAGAAAGTCTGTTAACTGTAAACGCGCTTCATGGAATAAAACCAGAAGTGGTTCCAAATAAAGACAAAGACCTAATTGCAGTGGGTCTCGGGAATATGATTTCCTCGGTTTTTGGTGGGTTACCCATGATAAGTGAAGTAGCGCGTAGTACGGCTAATATTCACAATGGAGCTCGTACGCGTTGGTCGAATTTCTTTCACGGATTCTTCATTCTGTTATTTATGGTGTTTAGCACCTATTTCAATCAACTTATCCCTCTTTCGGCATTGGCAGCGATGTTGGTGATGGTGGGTATAAAGTTAGCCAGTCCGAGGGTATTGGTGGCGCTCAATAAAATAGGGCCTGAGCAAATTTGGGGATTTTCAGTAACCTTGATTGGGTCTTTGGCGATCGATCTACTTTGGGGCTTGGCTCTTGGTACTATAGCGAAAATTGCGGTTGAACGAATTCGTAAAAAAACCGAAAACGGTTAATTGTATTTTTTCCCTTTAAGGTAGTTGTATATTTCGATTTGAGAACGAAATGTTTTCTCTTTATCGGTTCGTTTAACGTATTGATTTCGCTGTTTATTATCTAGAATACGCGCTTTGATATTTTCTTTTAATTGAATTTTGAGGATGTCTTTTAGTTCGTCGCTAAAGGTTTCTGAAAAAATGGGACATGCCACCTCTACACGATGGTCTAAATTTCGAACCATCCAATCTGCAGACGAAATATACACCTTTGCTTGTTGTCCTTGTGAGAATACGAATACACGTGCATGTTCCAAATATTGGTCGACAATGCTTAAGGCATTCATTTTCTTTCTAAAGCTGGGTTGCTGTGTTAATGCGGTACAAATTCCCCTTACAATTAAATCAATTTTAACTCCAGCTTCGGCCGCGGCGTATAACGCATTAATTAGTTCGTTATCTACCAAACTATTAAGTTTTATAATCATTCTTCGATTCCCTGTTTGAGCGGCAATTTCTTGTTCAATGCGTTTCAAAAAATAGGACCGCATATTTCTTGGGGAGGTAATCAGAACTTTACAACTGTTTAGTTTTGATAAATCCGGATTTTCCGTTTCCAAGCAATCGAATATTTTATTTATATCTGAGATTATTTGAGGCTTTGTCGTTAAGAGTAGGTGATCCCCATACACTTGAGCCGTTCCTTCGTGAAAATTTCCCGTAGAAATAAAGCCGTATTGAATGGTTCTATTAAATTCTCTTTTTTTAATCACACAAAGCTTTGCGTGAATTTTCATATTGGGCATTCCTACAAAAACCTGTATACCCTCTTCTTCAAGTACTTTTTTCCAATGTAAATTGGCTTCTTCGTCAAATCGTGCCTTGAGTTCTACAATAACACTTACCTTTTTTCCATTTCGCACAGCATTTAAAAGGGCATTAATTACTTTAGAATCTTTGGCTAGCCGATAAACGGTTAAGCGAATACTTTGTACACTGGGATCAATGGCTGCCTCACGCAGTAGATCAATTATTGAATCAAAAGAATGATAAGGGAAATGCAACAATACATCGCGTTTTTCGATTACATCCATTATTCTACACGGCTGTTTTAACAAAGGATGTACGAAGGGCTTGGGCCTAGGTTTTATATCTTTGAAAACGTTCTTCGGGAAATTCATGAACGCCTTAAAATTATGAATGCGACCTCCCGGTATTAAGTTGCTTTTATCGGTAAGTCCCAATCGATTTATCAGATATTCTAAAAGTTGAGGGTCGATGCGCTTATCGTAAACAAAACGAGTGGCTTTTCCGTGGGTTCTTTTCTTCAAGTTTTCTTCTAATTCTTCTATTAGATTTACATGAAAACCCGAATCCATATCCATCTCAGCATCTCTGGTAACCTTAATAATATGTGATTTAAAGCGATCGAATCCAAAAGGGGCAAATAAATATTTGAGGTTATATCGAATGATATCCTCGAGCATAATAATATGTATTTCGTTTCCCGAAGCCGGTAAAATTACAAATCGCTCGGTTTGTTCTTCAGGAATTTGAATGAGCGCATAACGCTGTAACATGGGGTTTTGCGCGTTTCCCATTAAGCTTGCTAAATAAATCGAGCGGTCCTTAAGCATAGGGGCTTGTGGCATGCTCTCGATCATTAATGGCACAATTTGAGTTCGTACTTTTTCTTCGAAATAAACGCGAACCCATTCCTTCTGTTCTTTATTCAGTTGCCTTTCATTTTTGAGAAATATGCGGTGTTGTTTGCCCATTTCTCTCATGATTTCGGCAAAAGTTAGATCGAACGAACGTTGTAATTTTACGGTTGTGCGTTGTATTTCCTTAAGAATTTTCTCTGGGTGTTGTTCCAAATGCATTTTGGTTTTCCCTTTATCGAGTTCCACCATTTTGTTAAGGGTTCCTACTCGAACGCGGTAAAATTCATCGAGGTTATTAGAGAAAATACCCAAAAAGCGCAGCCTGTCGTATAAATGCACTTTGGAATCTTTTGCTTCTTGCATTACTCGTTGGTTGAATGCAAGCCAGCTAATGTCTCTAATAATAGGTTTTAAGGGCATGTTTACTGCAAAAATACAAATGACCGCGATACGGCAATATTAAGTTTAATCGAAAAGGGCCGCATATGCGGCCCTTTTCTTTCTCCTATTTTGCGATCCTCTTACAAAGAGTAAGAGAACTTCACAGACACAGCGGTTCCAGGTGCTAATCGTTGGAAATACTGCTGTTGTGCTTGGTAAGAGCGGAAAATAGATTCGCGTTTGTCGTTCAACAAATTGCTAACCTGAATGCCTAAATTCATGCGGTTTTTATAACCGAATTTTCCGCTGGCACTGAAATTTAAGCTATGAAACGGTACCGAAATTATATCTGCACGGTTTGCATAACCTACGAATTGGAGCGTCGCCCCTTGTACGTTGTAATACATTCCTGCTTCGAAGCGTTTGGCTTTGCTCATCCATGAGATTCCGCCATTAATAATGTAGGGTGCTTGTCCAGCCATCTCACGTTTTCTCGATATCGATTGTCCCTCACGAGCACCATATGTTTTAGAAAGGAACTCGGCATCGTTAATGCTGATTTCAGAGTAGGTATACGTAAGGTTGGTATTAAAGTAAAACTGCTTTAATTCGGAAGCAATGATTTCTAGGTTTTGACGCAGTTCAAATTCTGCACCATATAAAGAGGCGTTACCTACATTACGCGGTTGGTATGCGTTGTCGTCGGCCACATACTGAACAATTTCAATAGGGTCTTTCATCGATTTGAAGAAAACACCTACCGAAACCATGTCGCCGCGCTTTTTATAACTTTCCCAACGGATATCAAAGTTGTTGATGATGGAAGAGCGGAGATTTCCATCCCATAGTTGCAATACTCTTGGAGTGCCGTTATCAAATATGGTGGTCTCTTCTCCGAATAATCCGCCTTGGAAACTTCTGCCCGTAATTGGATCAAGTATTTGTGCAAAAGATAGCTCCTTGAAAGAGGGGCGTGCAGTGGTGCGTGCATAAGAGGCTCTTAGATTTGTTGACTTCCCCAATTGATAAACACCATTAATCGTTGGGAAAAGGCCGAAATCTTCCATAACCTTTTTATTTTTCAAGCTTTGACCGGTTTGATTCAATCCAGAATAAAACTGGGTGTACATTTCGGTGCGTAATCCTGCAACCACTTTTAGTTTATTGCTAATTTCTGTTTCGGTAGAAACATAAGCGGCGGCATAATTCACACGGCCTTGAAATGCATTGGGGTTTTTACGATACCCATTTCCATCTACAAAGTCGGCCACATAATAGAATCCGCCATTATTAGTAGGTGAAAATAGATTTTCAGGATTCATAATTACCTGCGGGTCATCAAACCCATCGGTGCCTCCTTGAATTTGGAAGGATTCTATTGTAAAATCGCGATACTTGAAGGTATAAGCACCGCCGAATTTTACATTGCTTTTGAAGCCTAATAATTTCGTTTTTCGGGTTATATCGATGCGATTTGCGATATTGTATTCTTCCAGTTCGCGCCAAATTCTTGTTGGGAAACCGGCTTCGGAACTAATGGTTAAATCCGGAACGCGAATACGAGTAAAGCGAATGTCAGGATCAGAAAGGGCAGAGCGCGTGGGCGATATTTTCCATTCGATAATCCAATTACCGCGATCGCGGATATGTTTGCCGGTTAAAAATAAATTGGTTAGGCTGCGTTGATTGTATTCAAGATTGTATTGATTGGCATCCCAATTGGCACCTTGGACGGAATTTTGGAAGAAAAATTTACCCGCACGAGATTCACCATTTTGAATATGAAGTAAATTTAAATTGAACTTATCACTCTTAGATTTTAGGGCCACACTACCCAAGTAAGCTAAGATTACATTGTTTGTTCCGTAATTACCTTTCTGTAATTCAAATGGAATTAATTCATTCTGGCTCGTCTCATTAGGTTTAGCCCAAAGGTTAAATTCCGCATCGCGATAAAATTCAGTTTGGTTTTTATAGGTCAAAGCTGATTGGTAGCCTAAAGTGAACTTTTTATTGATTTTTTGTGTATTTGCATATGATATGCTGAAGTCAAAATTTACGGGACTTGTTTTCTCTACTGTACCAAGGTTGGAATTGAAACCGTTTAGGATGCTGTAATATTGGTTGGCGCCTTCACCGCCTCGTAGTACATCAACTGTACTTGGTATTTTATTCATTCCTTTCGTAGGATTTGCGCGAGAGCCATCATCGAATCCAAGAAAATCGGTGGCACCACCGTTATAGCCAACATAATCATTCTGGAGGTTCATGGCAGGGTTGTAACCAATTCCAGCCGAAACATTAAAGCTACGACGCGTTGGGAAGTCTTTAGTAGATAGGTCTACTATACCACCTGTGAAATCTGCAGGTAAATCGGCGGTAAATGTTTTCGCTACAACAATGTTGTCGATAACTGAAGTCGGAAATAAATCCATTTGTATGGTGTTTCTATCTGGATCTAAACCCGGAATATCCATTCCATTAAGGGTTGTTTTGGTGTAACGATCGCCAAGACCACGAACGTATACGTATTTTCCTCCTTCTATTGAAACACCAGTTACGCGCTTCATAGCGCTGGCCGCATCGCCATCTCCAATTCTTTTGAAACTAGCGGATGAAATTCCATCAATTAAATTTGGGGCGATACGTTTTGCAGTAAGCAACGCTTCTTCGGTATTTTGCATGCGTTTCACCGAAACATTAACTTGACCCATACTCTCAGTTTGCGGACTGATTCGCAAATCACCAAGGTTTATTAAGGTTCCTTTAGCCTCAATATCGCTTACTGTTAAATCGGCAAATCCGCCATATTGGATGTTTAAGCTGTACGTTCCAGTAGGAACTGAAAATTCGAACTTGCCATCAATATCGCTGGTGGTGTTCTGTTCGTTTAGGGTTAAGTCTGCCCCATAAACGGCTTTGCCGTTTGTGTTGTCAATAATTCTTCCGCGGATAATACTTTGGGCGGAATCTGTTGTAGTTTGTGCCCAAGAATTAAGGCAAAGAGCAAACCCCGTTAGCATCAGGGTTAAAAATCTTTTTAAATTGTGAGAGTTCATTTTTAACGTGTAATAGGATCGCATTTTTAATAAGCAAAGGCTCAGGGGAGAAACCTGAACCTTTGCGGTATTTAATTTTTACTTTTAAGGTCTTTATTATTTATACGCTTCAACTTTTGCAGCCCATGACCATCCAGCAAATGGAGCAGTTTGAGCACCTGCATTGGTAGCGGCTGTAACCTTAGTTGCGTGAACGTCAGTTCCGTCTTTGAAAATTTTAGATAAGGAACTTGAATCGGTAGTGATTTCTAAATTATCAAACATTAAGATTGAAGGAAAATTTGGCGCAGAAGCATCATCCAAATCCAAATCGCCACGACCGTCAGCCATTCCAGCATCAAAATTAAAGAAGTAGATTTTCTCGAATTTACCTTGAGCATTAGAGCGCCAGTTACCTAACTCAGCTTGAGCAGATCCTTTCACCCAACCATTCATTAGGTTGTGGCCAGCGTTGGCCGATCCTTCTGGACCGTCTATTTCAAGAGCGTGGTCGGTTTCAGATCCACAAATAACTACGAAATTATCAAGTGTTCCGCTCCAAGCTTGGTCGGTGTCTAAAGCATCGTCACCTGCGTTCCATACGATAGCATTTGTTACGTTTACAGTTCCACCGAACCACTCGATTCCGTCGTCTTGATTTGCAACAACTTCGATATTTTCAATAACGGTACCGTTACCAACTCCTCCAAGAGTTAAACCGTTTATTTCGTTTCCTTCACCAATGTTAGCACCTCCATGACGGATAGAAACATACTTTATTACACCCGAATTGTCAGCGGCATCATTTCCACCGTACAAACCATTTGGATCGGTTACAGGTACACCCTCGATATTGGTTTCAGGTACATCGGCTTTCAAAGAACATGGGGCCTTACCTAAAACAATTAAACCACCCCACAAACCATTGAAATCGTTAGGTAAGTTGGGAGATTCGATTTGACCCGTTTTGATTTCGTCTGCAACAGAAGTAAATATGATTGGTGCGCTTGCCGTTCCTTGAGCATCGATTTTGGCTCCACGGGCAATAATTAATGCTGTGGCGTTTGCTCCAGTTCCTGCTTGACCTTTAATGATTGTTCCTGCTTCGATGGTTAAAGTAGCGCCTGCTTCAACTGCAATACGACCACCTAAAATCCAAGTTTTATCTTTAGTCCAAGTTGTATTGGTCTTGATATTCTCAGAAACGATAACTTCATTACTTGTGGTGGTACCGCCTCCATTTCCCGTAGGTTCGTCGTCACCACATGCGTTAAATAACAAGCTGGAACTTACCAAAGCTACAGCGAAAAAGAAAGAATTGAATTTTTTCATTTGTGTGTGTTTGTTTGTCATTTTCGAATGCAAATCACACACTTCAATATTACCTCTATGTTAATAAGAGATTATATTTGGGTTTGGCTCCAGAGGCCGAGGGTTTTATATATTTATACAACCCGGAAAAAGACCGATTGTAGTTCAGCTACGTCAGCAGCAATTTCATCACTCACGTTAATAAAATGGGCAGAAGTAGCGGCACCAGCTAATACGATATTTCCGGCTTTGAGGGGCAAATTATACTTGTAGGATAGTTCGGATGCCGCAACAAGTGATTTCCAAGGATTTCCGAGAATATCATTCGAGTTGCCTGTTTCAATGGGTTTCCCATTTATTAATAATGTCATTTCTAAATCGGTTAGTACCTGCCGCGGTTCATGGAAATTTCCCAAAACAAAAGCGGCAGATGAACAGTTGTCGGCAATTACATCTTCAAGGGAAAATTTAAAATTCTCATATCTTGAATCGATAACCTCTAATGCGGCAGAAACGCCATCTACATAGTTCAAAACGTCACCAATCGCTATGGGTTCGGTGATGTCTTTTTTTAATCGAAATGCAATCTCTGGTTCTACGCGGGGATGTATAAAGTCGGTTCGTTTTATACTGCCGCCATTGATACACTCCATTTTGTCTGTCAATTGTCCGATGATCATTTCCGAAACGCCCATTTGGGCCATTTTAGCTTCGGATGTGAACCCCATTTTAATGCCAATATGATGTTCTCCTTCAGCAACGCGTTTGCCAATAAGTTGATGTTGAATTTCGTAAGCCTGATTTAGATTAAAAGTCTCGGTAGTGCTAAATTGTGCAATTGGCGATTGTTGACGCTGAGCGATGTGCAAACTAGTCGCCATTTCGGAGATTCTTGACATTAGCGCAAAAATCGGACTATTTTTTGTTTGAGACCAAATAAAAGTTACGAGTGTTGCTAAATGTTACATAATTAGCAGGTGTTGATATTTGTTTTCAGTCTCAAAACTGACAATTATGTACCTTTGTGAGCATGCTGTCTGAGCAATCTGCCGTAGAATTGGCCTTTGAAAAACTTAAGAATGCATTTCAAAGTGGCCAAGTAACCTCTCCCGTTCGCGAGATTATTGGAGATACTGATATAGAAACGGCTTATGCCGTTCAGGAAAAATTGGTTGGGTATTTTCTGGCTCAAGGTGCCCGAAAAGTTGGAGTCAAAATTGGACTTACTTCCGAATCGGTGCAAAAACAATTGGGAGTAAATCAACCCGATTTTGGAGTGCTTTTTGCCCATACGCAGTTACCCAATATGGGTGAAATTCCCTTTTCGTTTTTAATACAACCCAAGGCTGAAGCGGAGATGGCATTTGTGCTCAAAGAGGAAATAAATAAGCCCTTGGCAAGCACGTCTGAACTGTTAGAAAAAATCGATTACGTAAGTGCCGCAATTGAAATTGTTGGTTCTCGTGTTGAAAACTGGAATATAAGAATAACCGATACCGTAGCGGACAACGCTTCCGCTTCTCATTTTGTTTTGGGGGAAGCTCGAATAACGCCTGATTTGGTTGATTTCGAGAATGCCGGAATGAAATTATTTCGCAATAAGGAAATCTCTTCTGAAGGAAAAGCCGCGGCTTGCATGGGTAACCCACTTAATGCCGTTCTTTGGCTTTGCAATACCTTTGTGGAAAAAGGGGTAGCTATAAATAAAGGCGATATTATACTGTCAGGTGCTCTAGGACCAATGGTTCCTATCGCTCCCAATGATACATTTAAAGCCCAAATAGATGGGTTGGGAGAAGTTGGTTTTTCAGTGAATTAATGATAAAAAAGAAAGTAGCCATAATTGGTTCGGGTAACATAGGTACCGACCTTATGATAAAAGTTTTGCGGTATTCGCAGACATTAGAAATGTCGGTAATGGTGGGTATCGATGCAAAATCAGATGGCTTGGCCCGAGCCCAAAGAATGGGAGTTGCTACTACACATGAAGGTGTTGATGGTCTTATTGCTATGCCCGAGTGGAGCGATATTTCGATTGTTTTTGATGCCACGAGTGCGAAAGCACACATGTACAATTACGATAAAATATCGGCTTTTGCGGGTAAAAAAGTGATTGACTTAACTCCTGCGGCTATCGGTCCTTTTATGGTTCCTGCCGTTAATTTAACTTCCTTACAAGACGTGCCTAATGTAAATATGGTTACGTGTGGAGGTCAAGCAACTATTCCTATTGTAGCCGCTGTGAGTCGCATCACAGATGTGCATTATGGTGAGATTGTAGCTTCAATTGCCTCTAAATCTGCAGGACCAGGAACTAGGGCTAATATCGATGAGTTTACAGAAACCACCGCCTCCGGAATTGAAAAAGTGGGTGGTGCAAAAAAAGGTAAAGCGATTATCGTATTAAATCCGGCCGAGCCTCCATTGATTATGCGCGATACGGTTTTTACATTGAGTACTCAAGCCGATAAGGAGAAAGTACGCCAAAGTATCCATGAGATGATAGAGAGCGTTCAACGTTATGTTCCTGGGTATCGGTTGCATCAAGAGGTGCAGTTTGAAGATATTTCAGAAGATAATCCGGTATTTATAGAGGGTTTAGGTAATGTACACGGATTAAAGACAAGCGTATTTTTACAAGTAGAAGGGGCAGGGCATTATCTTCCTGAATACGCCGGGAATTTGGATATAATGACGAGCGCAGCGAAGGCTGTAGCCGAGGCGTTTTAGGTATCTTCTGTTGGCAGCTGGCTATTGGCAACTGGTAAAAGTGCAAAAGCGAGAAGCCACACCTAAAAACTCCCAAAACCAAGTCTATTAGCAAATAACAATCCGTATCAACTTTTCTGCCTCAGCATATCCAAGGCCACGTCTACAATCATATCTTCTTGACCGCCTACCATTTTGCGGCGGCCCAACTCTTCCAATATAGTTCGGGTATCGATTCCGTATTTCTGTGAGGCTTTCTCTGCATGAAGTAGAAAACTCGAATAAACGCCGGCAAAGCCCAATGAAAGCGTTTCTCTGTCTACCCTTACAGGTCGCGCTTGCAAAGGCCTGATAATATCATCGGCCGCATCCATTAGTCTGTGTAAATTCGATCCGGTGTCAATATTCATCTTGTGAAGGGTTGCAATAAGCACTTCTAAAGGAGCATTACCTGCACCCGCGCCCATGCCGGCTAATGATGCGTCGAGACGCGTTGCTCCGTGTTGATAGGCAACAATGGTATTGGCCACTCCCAAGGAGAGGTTATGGTGGCAGTGAATTCCAATTTCGGTTTCTGGCTTTAATGCCG
>JALRKL010000128.1 GCA_023268875.1 Bacteroidia bacterium | reverse complement strand
AATGAAGAAAATTAAATTTCAATATTACGATTGCAACATAAACGAAATTTAAAATTGGTTTCATTTCTTCAAAATTACTTATTTTATGTGACTCAGATTTCCTTTTGTTTTTTATATGGAACTGTAATGTGTTGGATTTTTACTCATAAATTATTGTAACTTTGCCTCAGAACACAGGTATATGTCTATTGAAGTTGTTGTCCCCGCTCCCGGGGAGTCCGTTAGTGAAGTAACCATATCATCATGGTTGGTTAAAGAAGGCGATTGGGTGAATATGGATGATCCCATCGCGGAATTTGAAAGTGATAAAGCAACCTTTGAGGTAAATGCTGAAAAAGCCGGTCGAATTACGAAACTAGTCGGATCTGAAGGTGATACAATTGAGGTTAATTCCATTGTCGCCGTAATAGACGAAACAGCAGAAAAGCCAGCGGATCTTCCAAAGGCAGCCCCCTCAAAAACAGAGACGAAAAGTGAACCTGTGCTTGCAACAAAAGAAGCTCCTGTAAAAACAGCGCCTGCAGAATCTTCAAAAGTATCAAATGACTTTTCAGATTTGTCTGCCTCGCCAATAGCGAAACAAATGATGTCTGAATATGGGGTTAATCCAACATCAGTAAAGGGTAGCGGTTCAAACGGAAGGATTACTAAAATAGATGTTCTTGAGGCAATAGTGGCTCAAGGAGTATCCAAAAAATCTGAGGGTTATGGTTTCGGAGTGGCTGCTTCACGCGAACCGCGCAGGGAGAAAATGACAAACCTGAGGAAAACGGTGGCCAAAAGATTGGTAGCCGCGAAAAATGATACGGCCATGCTCACGACATTCAATGAAGTGAACATGAAACCGATTATGGATCTCAGAGGCATTTATAAGGATAAATTCAAAGAGGAATACGGTATTGGCTTAGGGTTTATGAGCTTTTTCACAAGAGCGGTTTGTATAGCCTTGCAAGAATGGCCCGCGGTGAATGCAAGCATTGATGGTGAAGATATAATTTATCACGACTACTGCGATATTTCTATTGCGGTAAGTGCCCCCAAGGGTTTAGTAGTACCTGTGATCAGAAACGCAGAAGCTTTAACCCTTGATGGCATCGAAAAAGAAGTAAAACGTTTAGCCCTTAAAGCTAGAGATAATAAGCTCTCAATAGATGAAATGACCGGCGGTACATTCACCATTACGAATGGCGGCGTTTTCGGGTCTATGATGAGTACCCCGATTTTAAATCCACCACAAAGCGGTATTCTCGGAATGCACAACATAGTGGAACGTCCAATAGTTGAAAAGGGTGTAATCGTAATCCGCCCAATGATGTACCTTGCACTTAGTTATGACCACCGTATTATTGACGGACGTGAAAGCGTGAGTTTCTTGGTGCGAGTAAAAACGCTTCTAGAGAATCCGGAAATGCTGTTGAGTGGCAAACGTCCAGAAGAAGCATTACTAGGATTATAATATAAATGCACAACCACGAACATCACGATCACCATGTTCAAATGGGGAAAAAACTCCTATTGGGCATAATACTGAATGTGAGTTTTGTAGGGGTTGAATTATATTATGGTTGGAAGATAAAATCTATTTCCTTACAAGCCGATGCATGGCATAATTTAGGAGATGTTCTGGGATTATCTATCAGTTGGATTGCATTTGTTATGGCATCCAAAAAGCCGAGTATTACCTATACATATGGCTTTAGCAAAGGCACTATTTTGGCCTCATTAGCCAACGCGGTTCTACTTTTCATTGCAATAATCTACATGGCTGAGGAAGCCGTATTTCGATTGTCAAATCTTATGGAGCCGGATTCGGAGACCATTATGTGGGTCGCCGGAATAGGCGTATTTATCAATACCATTACGGCTTTATTGTTTGTTAGAAGCAAAGAGCTGAACAATAGGGCCGCTTTTTTACACATGGCCGCAGATGCATTGGTGAGTTTAGCCGTAATTGCAGGTGCATTACTCATGAAGGCAGGATTGGGTAGCTGGATTGATCCACTACTTGGGCTGGGTATTTGTGTCGTGATATTCATAGGTACTTGGAAGTTGTTTAGGAGCAGTTTGCGTTTGAGTTTGGATGGTGTTCCTGAAGGAATCGATATTGTAGAAATTGCTGAAAAAATTAAATCCATTAATGGGGTTGCCGACATCAATAATATGCACCTTTGGGCAATTAGTACGACCCGCAATGCCTTCACCGCTCAAATTGCATTGAATTCAACAAATTTACACGAACAACTCCGCGTAAGGTCCGAAATAAACCACCTACTCAAATCATACAGAGTAACCCATACCACACTTGAAACCGTTACCGAATTGTCTTGATTTTTATCGGGGGAAATACCCTGTTCGAACAAATTAGGTGCTTACAACGAAGTTTGTCGCTCTTGCTACGCTTTGCTTTTTTTTGTATCTTCAAGGTAGATAGTGAAAAGGGAAATGAGAGAGGAAATTTTACATGAATTTTGGAGCCCCAAATGGGTCAGAATAAATGAATTTAATACCCGACATGATGGGGTCATTCGTATTCATGATTTTGGGGAAGTAAATAAACTTCAAGGCCCAGATTTTAAAGGTGCAGAGGTGTATTTCGAGGGAATCAATCATTGTGGTAGCATTGAGTTACATGTTAACAGTTCCGATTGGGATTTACACGGACATCAGTTAGATGAACGGTACAATCAAGTAGTCCTTCATGTAGTTTGGCGGCACGATCGTGAAGTATATAATCAGAGGGGAGAAAGACTGCCTACTTTGTGTTTAGAGGATTATTTTAGTGAAAAAGATTTGCAAAAAATGCAAATTACTTCTATCAAAAAGATAGATTTTGTGTGTCGGTCTAATTTCAATTCTATCTCTAAAGAAATTTTTTCTTTTTCAATTGCATAATTTCCGGCTTCTTCATATTTGCCAGAATCTAAGATAATTGGTTTTAATTTTTTTGCATTTTTGACAAATCCAATTTGCATAAATGATGTATATATATTAAATGCAAAAT
>JALRKL010000056.1 GCA_023268875.1 Bacteroidia bacterium | reverse complement strand
TCAAACCGAGCCGACCGTAAATCAGCAACGATCCAATAAAAGCATCTTGAAATACGTTTCACACCTCAAGAAAATGCAATTTTCAGGTGAACTTCCATGTAAATTTAATTTTAAACAATTAGAATCTGACTTGGAGCAAGGGCTGTATTTTGATAGCAGCATACCACAAGGTTTTGGCGTGGGTTCTTCAGGTGCGCTTGTGGCGGCTCTTTATGCTACCTACTCGGATAATCCCATCACTTCCGATGATATCATGTTCGATGATAATTTAAACGAACTCAAAATTGTATTATCGCTAATGGAGAGTTATTTCCATGGAAAAAGTTCGGGTCTGGATCCATTAATTTGCTATTTGAACCTCCCAATACTCATCAAAGGAAAAGGCCATTTAGACACCGTAGGTTTACCTGTTCAAAATACCCAAGGCAAGGGAGCAATTTTCTTGATGAATACGGGTGCGCCAGGCAAAACCAAAGGAATGGTAGAAATATTTCTCGAGCGTTTAAAGGAGGAAGGATTTCGTAATATGGTGCGTACCGAATTGAAGAAACACAATGACAGTGCCGTAAAGCATTTCCTAAAAGGGGAAATATCCCCACTTTTTCAGTCGGTTAAAGAAATATCGAAACTGTTTTTGCAGAACTTCCAACCTATGATACCTCAAAAATTCGAGGAAGTATGGCGCAAAGGTCTTGAAACCAACGCATATTATTTGAAATTATGTGGCAGTGGTGGTGGAGGTTTCGTATTGGGATTCACCGAAGATTTAGACCGTGCACAAGAAATGCTTAAAGACCATTCTTTGCAAGTCATTTATAAAATGTAACCATGTCCTTATTAGGCCATCGTACCGTACTTCGATTCATCTACTTTTTAGGGGTTATACGTTGGTATAATTTGTTGCTGTTGGGTATTTCTCAATATCTACTTGCCGCATATATATTATTAGTAAAGAACGGGAGTGATAAGAAGATGGCCTTTTGGCAATTTCTTACAGATACAACCGTGCACAGTATGGCCTTGGCGACCTTGTTTACAGTAGCCGCTGTGTTTATTATAAATTCATTTTACGATCTCGATAAGGATTGGGTTAATAAATCCAATATGGCTCTCATGAGCCGTGCCGTGGGTACAGGCCAACTCGCCAATATGTATATCGTTTTCAATACTTTGGGGTTGTTATTTGCATTTTTCGCATCGAGTAAGGTTGCGATTTATTTTATACTTTTTCAATTTTTCGGCTGGTTTTATTCGCATAAAATGCAAAAAATTGCCGTGTTGAGGGAATTAAGTGCTTCCATACTAACAATTGCTCCTCTACTTGCAATATGGATTCATTTTTCGCTAGAGGTACCTCAATTGGGATGGTATTTTTTGGGACTCATGACGGTGCTTTTTGTAAAAGATATCATGAAAGATTTAGCCGGTGATCGGGGGAATCTTATTTTTGGGTATAAAACCGTATCGATTGTAGCAGGTCAAGAAGGCAGTAAACGATTGGCTTGGACAATTGCTTTTTTGGCTACCACAGTTTTCGGAATAGCCTATTTCCAAATAACTAGAGTTCATGATTTATTACAAATCACCGGTTTGGGCCTGGTACTGACTTTTTTAAATACCACCTTGTGGCAGCGTTTAGATGAAACAAAACACCTTAAATGGATGTTGCGCCTTCAAAAGAGTGTGGTATTATTCTATTTTGGAGGGCTATTGGTACTTATTATGTACCGTTACGTATTATTTTTTGTTTATAATATTATCCAACCTTAAGTCGTTTTTTTCGCTGCTCTTGAAGCCGTAAATTTGTCTTACGTGACGGAAAGAATCACCCTTTTTGCTGAAATACTTTTGCCTTTGCCATTGCCAAAGTTATATACCTATAGGGTGCCCTATGAATGGAATGAACTTATGGTGCCCGGTTTGAGGGTGGCGGTTCCTTTCGGGGTTAAAAAAGTGTATTCTGGAATTGTATGGTCAATATCCGAAAAAGGTCCCGAGGGATACCAAGCGAACTATATTACTGAAATTTTAGATGATGAAATATTAGTGGAATCCTCCCAACGAGAGTTTTGGGAATGGATGGCCCGTTATTATATGTCGCATTTAGGGGATGTAATGCAAGTAGCATTACCCGCAGGGTTTCGAGTTCAGTCTCAAACAAAAATAACCCTTCACCCATCTTTCGATCCCGATGAAACAGGTATTCTGGATGCCAAGGAAAATCAAATTTTAGGCTTGCTACTTCAACAAAAAAGCGTCCGAGTAGAAGACATCCAACAATTGCTCAACCAAAAGAGCGTGATGAAAATCGTAAAAACGATGTACCTCCGAGGCGTTATTTCTATGGAGGAAGAATTACGTGAAAATTATAAACCCAAAAGGGTAGCGATGGTTGAGTTAAATGATTTATGGCTTGATAACGATGCCGCAAATGAAGCACTAAATGCACTTGAGAAAAAAGCTCCAAAGCAATTTAACGCGATACTAGGCTTATTGGGCAAAGGAATGAAACCGCAGGTATTAGGAGATTTCCTTAAAGAGTATAATACGGACCGAACGGTAATGCGAGCGCTTCAGAGTAAAGGATTATTACGAATTTATGAAGAGCAAGTAGCAAGGTTTGTGAGTACCGAAGGGTTAGGGGGTGTTTATCAGTTGAATGAAGCCCAAACTCAAGCCAAAGAATCAATTTTTGAAGGGTTTCAGTTGAAAAAGCCTGTTTTGCTTTTTGGGGTAACGGGGTCAGGCAAAACGCTTTTATACATAGAGGCGGCCAAAGAGCAGATACGAGAAGGAAAACAGATTCTTTTTTTGGTTCCAGAAGTAGCCCTCACTGAGAATTTGGTCGACCGTATCAGTGCTTATTTAGATGTGCCATTAGGAGTTTGGCATCATTACTATTCGGTTTCCGAACGTACAGAGTTATATCAAGAAATACGCAGTGGAAAAATTCAAGTTTTATTAGGTACGCGAAGTGCCATTTTTGCTCCCTTCTGCAATTTAGGTTTGATTGTAATCGACGAAGAACATGAGTCTGGTTACAAGCAATTTGAAAAGCGTCCGTATTTCCATGCCCGTGATGCGGCATTTTATTTGGCGCGACAACATAAGGCACAAGTATTATTGGGTTCAGCTTCACCAAGTTATGAAATGTGGGAATTAGCCCAACGTAACCAGGCACACTTGGTAAGGTTAAATTCTCGGTTTGAGGAGCGAGAAGCTACGACTTGGAATTGGTTGGATTTAAAATTACTGAAAGAGCAGAATAGGTATAAAGAATTATTGTCGGATCCCTTGTTGGAAGCATTAACGGAAGCATTGAAACTCCAGAAACGCATTATTGTTTATCACAATCGCAAGGGATTTGCTCCATACATACAATGTGGTTTATGCGGATATACAACACAGTGTTTAAACTGTGATATATCGCTTACTTACTATAAAAGTTCACAAAACCAGCGCTGTAATTATTGTGGATACCAACAAAACCTGCCCAAGATTTGTCCGGGCTGTGGTGGGAACGATTTCCATATGAAAGGTGCAGGTACTGAAAAGTGGGTTGACGAGCTGAAAACCTTATTTCCAGAGGCGCGCATTGCCCGATTCGACCAACAGAGTATACGAAAGCGGTCTGATTTTCAGCGTATTATCAATGAATTCCACAAAGGCGATATCGACATTTTGGTTGGCACCCAATTATTGGCCAAGGGTATCGATTTTGAGGACGTGGTGCACATTGCAGTTCCGGAGGGAGATATGCCATTGAACAATCCCGATTTTCGATCGAACGAGCGCAGCTTTCAGCAATACCACCAACTTTCCGGTCGAGCGGGTCGTGGAAAAGAGCCCGGTCAGATTTGGATACAGACGTATCGGAAGGAACATGCCGTTTTCCGTGCTTTAGAGGCGGGCGATTACGAGGCATTGGCGGCCGATGAGTTAGAAAGTCGAAAGGCATTCGGATATCCGCCATATGGTCGTTTGATAGAGGTGCGTTTGCGTCACAAAGATGAGCCCAATGTGATACAGGCGGCGGTTATGTTTAATAATATGTTGCGTCCGCATTTTGCAGATCGTTTGTTAGGTCCGATTACCCCTAGCATTGCCCGAGTAAAGAATCAATATTTGCAACAGTTTTTGATTAAGTTCGATGCGCAGCAGCATTCGGCGGCTAAGATAAAGGAGTATTTGTTACAGCAACGACTCCGATTACTGCAGATGGAAGGGATGAATGCCTTGCAGATAGATTTTGATGTTGATCCTTAGGGAATTGTTAATGGTTAATTATTAATTTTGGGCTGGGCAGCATTTATCCATGCCCAAAATTTTAG
>JALRKL010000054.1 GCA_023268875.1 Bacteroidia bacterium | reverse complement strand
TTTTTCCAGTTTTCTTCATTGCCAGTTTCACGCTTAGCACGTTGTTTTAGAAGCTCAATTGTTCTGTCTGTAGCAGTTGATAATAACGGTAGAATATGGGTAAGTGACGAACACAACATTATGTTGTTAGACGGGAACACTTCTCGCAATAGAGGTGGATATCGCGGAGATCCAAATAGTTCCCAAGCTATGGGGTACTTTGATGGTGCCGCTACTGCAGCACGATTCACGTTCCCAACAGGCTTAGCGGTGCATCCTACAGCCAATGATTTATATATTTGTGATAGAGACAATTCTTCCATTAGAAAGGGTTCTAAATATGTGAACTCATCTAATTCGACACTTTTTAGCACATATGCCGGTTATTCTGATTGGACAGGCGGTTACGTAGATGGAAGTTTAACAGATGCACGTTTTAGATTCCCTGAGGATGCGGAATTTGATGCATCAGGCAATTTATATATCTGTGATTTTGGAAATCATTGTATTCGCAAAATTGCAGGTGGACAAGTAACGACGCTCGCCGGAGACGGCAGCCAATCACCTGGTTACACCGATGCAAACGGCAAAGCCGCTCGCTTTTCTTATCCTTCAGGCATCGGAATGGATAGTAATGGAGATTTGCTCGTTGCCGACCGTAACAACCGATGTATTCGAAGAATAAAAACAAGCACAGGAGATGTAACTACAGTGACTAAAGACGTTAATTTCCCCTATGATGTAATAGGTATTGACGACAAGATTTACATATTAGAACCTACCTGTATTAAAGTGTTTGACGGCACTAAGGTGTCCGTTTTTGCCGGTAGCACATCGAGCTCAGGATACAAAGATGGTGGGTTAACAGAAGCTCGATTTGGACAGTTATTTCACTTTGATTACAATCCAAACGATGAGTGTTTGTATGTGTCCGATTACGGTAACAATGTAATTCGTAGAATTCCTTTGAATTTGGAAGTTACTGCCGATTTTTATGCCAATAAAACCAATCCGATTGTGAATCAAACCATCGTATTATCGGCTAATGCTAAAAATTATGCTTCGTTAACTTGGGAAATCACCCCATCTACATATACCCTTCAAGCCGGTTCTTCACTATCCGATAAAGTAGTTTATGTTTCTTTTAATAACGCTACTTCTTACACAGTTAAACTAACTGCTAAAAATCCGAGTGGACAAGCGATCGCCAATAAGGATAATTACATAAACGTTTCAACCAATAGCTTAGCAAAGCCCGTTGCCGACTTCACGGTTACAAACACCTATCCTACATTGAATAGTGAATTGGTGACATTAGTGGATTTGAGCGCGAATAATCCTACGAGCTTCGAATGGTCTATCTCACCATCAACGTTTACGTTTGAGAGCGGTTCAACAGTAAATTCAAGGAATCCTGAACTAAAATTTAACGCTTTAGGATTGTACACCGTTTCCCTTACGGCAGAAAATGCGAATGGCATTAGCACGGAGAATAAATCCAATTTTATTCAAGTTGTGGGCTTAAGCATAGAAGAAAACAAGCATATCCAAGCGATAATTTATCCAAATCCCTCAAATGGTGCGGTATTTATCAAAGGGTTGCCGGATAATACGGAATTTCGCGTTTTTGAACTAAGTGGTCGACTTGTATCAAGTGGATTGGCTAGTGATAATCAGGTTGAACTTGAATTAACTAAGGGTATGTATTTTATACAAGCGGGTATTCATGGACAATGGCAGTCGCTAGGTAAAGTTATAATCCATTAATTGAAAATGGGTAAACCCCAATTTCAACTAAAATCTATGCAATTTAAATCCCAAAAGTGGCAGGTATTTCATGAAAATACCGCCACTTTTTTGTTTTATCTAATTTCATTTTTGGGAATTTGGACCTTTCAAGTACTCTATCGATTTTGTTTTATTTTTTTTCTATCGGATACGGATTCTTTTGGAACGATATTTTGGGAGGCTTCAAAAAATGGGTTTAACCAGGATCTTTCTGCTAGTGCTTATTTTTTATTACCACTTGTGGTTACGGGTTGGTTGTGTAATTGGCTTCCTAAAAAAATCAAAGTATCGATACTTGCAAGTTTAGCCGTATTACTTACTTTTTATGGAATTGTTATTGGCGTTGCTGATGCTGCGATTTATCATTATTGGGGTACTCATTTAAACTCGCAAGCAATTAGCTATCTCGCGTATCCCCAACGATTATTAGTATCGGTGCCATTCATGGTTCTAACGGTAGGCCTTGTTCTAAGTATATTAACAGTCATATTTTTGTACCGATTATTTTTGAAATGGATAAATAGCAATGGTTCTGTATTCGATTTTACAGATAAGAAATCATGGTTTATATCTTTGTCGATAACATTAATATTAGCAATAACGGCCCGTGGTGGATTGGATAAGATACCCTTATCTATCACCGATCCTTATAAAAGTAAAATTGAATCAATAAACACTTTCGGCGTAAATGTTTTTTGGAATGCCAACTATCATATTTTCAGTGCGCCCGAATATCCTGATATTTCAATATTTGCCAATGGATCATTTACCAATACGCGTTTTAGGGACGTTTATACCATGAGTAAATTTAAAAATGGGAATTATATCGGCGTTCCTCAAAGTTTGGTGATTATAGTTCTTGAAGGAATAAGCGCGCAAACCTCTACATATTTAAACGGTTACCATTACAATGGTTTGCCTCTATTAGATTCTTGGGCTCAAAAGTGGGGTGTGGGAATAAATCATTGCTATGCAACTGGCGATAGGACGGATAAGGGATTGGCAAGTGTTTTTAGCGGTTGGCCTGGTCAACCGTGGCAAGGAATTTTACACGAACCCGACCGGTTTAAGATGTTGCCCCATTTGAGCCGGAACTTTGCTCGAAAGAATTTCAATACTCATTTTTTCTATGGAGGAGATGCCAATTTTGCTAATGTTAAGGCCTACATGTCAGCCGGTGGAACCAATAGCATTTGGGATATTTCTCAGTTAAAGGAAAACGCAAATTCGGGCAATTGGGGTGTGCATGATTCGGATGTCCTTATGAAAATGTATCAGGTGCTCTCTCGTGAATCTAAACCGTATTTTGCGAGCCTACTAACCTTAAGTAGCCATGAGCCGTATGATATCATCAAGGATAAACAAAAAAATGAGATTCAAAATTACTATGCCTCTGTAAATTATGTCGATAGATCGTTGAATGCTTTTTTTAATAGATGTTTTAAGGATGAAGGATTTGACAATACCTGCTTCATGGTGATTTCCGATCATGGAAAACATCTTGAAACGCCTGAGACACACTTTGGACAGCGTGAGTTTTTTAGAATTCCTTTTTACTTAATCGGCAAGAATCTTAAAAATACAATGCCCAAGATTCATGCAAAATGTTTCTCCCAAGCCGATATTTACAATTCTATAAACGATTGGTTCTTTAATAAAACGGATAATAGCGCTAAATTTAGCCGTTCGATATTCCAAATTAATCACCCGAACAATGCCGTTTTCCATTTGTATGAGGTGGCTGGAATTATTGAAAAAGATCGTATGGACTGGATTACGACAAATCCAGTCTTAATGAAGCCTGAAATGCCCTTAAATGAACGCGATAGTGCCATTTTGTCGTTAGAGACTGAAATTATTTCCGATTTTTTTCAAATGAATTGAAACTTTTTTTGATTTCAAACGTCTTATGATTATTGGCACCATTTTTGATTCATTTAGTGTAACATGGCAAATAAAGTTAAACGTAAATTTCTGATTTTAGTTGCCTTACTTGTAGCAAATGTAGTAGGGTTTCTAATAGCCGATACGTATTTTGATAAACACGAATCAGATTCTGTTAGCGCTACTACCATTATTGAATCAGCAACAAAATCGGGTGCCCGAATTCTTTATACGGAGAAGATACTAGGAATCGGATTAGAAATGTTGCGCAATATAGGAGACTGATAATTGTCAAACTCTCAGCTCAGCCAAACTCAAAAACTTGAGCAGTTTTTGCTCAATTGGAAAATTGATCACTTTGTTTTTTGGATAGCTTATGCCTGGATTTACGGGTTCCTATTCCCTTTAGGCGTAGATTTATTGAGCTCGTTTGTAATTGCTAACGGGCTATTGCTCTTTCATGCCATTGTTGCCTATTTTAATAACGACTATTTAATTCCTAGGCTATTACTGCCCCGCAACTATCTCTTGTATATAGTTAGCTTAAGTTTAGCCATTATTAGTGTTTGCTTCCCTTTAAGTATTGTGGTTCATTTGGTGGTTGTAAACGAAGAATTGCAAAGTTTAGTTTGGTCGGATACTTTTTTTCTATTTTTAGTAATCAATGTTTTGTTCACCGTTATCTCGACCATGGTACTGAAGCTGGTTAAACAATGGTATAAAGATCAAAAGATGACCACGGAGCTGAGGCGTGAACAACTTCAAACCGAATTGAAATTCTTAAAATCACAGATAAACCCGCATTTCTTATTTAATTCTTTGAACAATTTATACGCGCTTACGCTTTCTAAGTCTGATGCGGCTCCGGAGGTGGTTTTGCGACTTTCCAATATCCTTCGATATATTTTGTACGAGAGTGGTGAGGGACAGGTTTCTATAGCTAAAGAAATGCAACACGTAAACGACTACGTGGCCATTGAGCGACTTCGGCTGGGAGATGCCGTTAAGATTGACGTGGATATAGATAACGATCTTACAGAAGAGATGGTTGAGCCCATGCTGTTTTTAACTTTAGTTGAAAATGCCTTTAAACACAGTGAGGAGGTTTTGCCGGAAAAGAGATACATCCGCATACACGCCAAAGGGCTTACCGATGGATTTAGGTTTCTCATCGAAAACTCATTTAATCCATCAAAGAAAAGTATGGAATTAGGCGGTATAGGATTGGTAAACATTAAAAAAAGACTAAATTTAATATACCCAAATAATCACGATCTAAAGTCTTCAACTTCAGATGGGGTTTACCGGGTAGACTTAATTATTAATTGGTAAAATATGAAAGTAGTTATTATTGACGACGAACCATTGGCGATCACCGTAATGGAAAACCTTTTAAAGGCGCATCCTGAGGTAGAAGTTATTGCCACATTTAATTCAACTTTGGGGTTGGCCGATAAATTAGATACGCTCAAACCGGATGTGGTATTCTCTGATATTCGCATGCCAGGTGAAACCGGTTTAGATTTTGTTAAAAGCCAATATCCCATGCCATATGCCGTAGTGTTCACCACCGCCTATTCGGATTATGCTGCTGAAGCATTTGAGTTTGAAGCGTTGGATTATTTGGTAAAACCCATTTCACCAGATCGCATGAACAAAGCGATTAAAAGGGTAGAGGAGTACTTAGCTCTGAAAGCGGCTAATACAGAAATGGCTGAAACACAGGATGATTATGTCTATGTTAAGGTTGATGGTGAATTTCAAAAAATACTTTACAAAGATATTTTGTATGTGGAAGCTTTTGCCGATTACGTAAAAATATGGACAGCGCCGGATAAAAGGGTCGTTACCTTACAAACTATGCGTAATATGGAAAATGGACTCCCTAATGATCGTTTTATACGTGTCCACAGAAGTTTTATTATAGCAATTGATAAGATAAAGTCTATCCAAAATACCTCTGTGCATCTTCATGGTGGAATAGATGTCCCGGTAGGTAAAAACTACAAAGACAGTATCAATATGTTGTTGCAGAAAAATCGATTGAATGGGTAATTGTCATGCTTGTGTAAACAAGTATGACTCTGAAACTCCTTTAAGTTGTTGTATTTTAACTATTTAAGCCGAATTCGACGGGATATTTTCTTGTTTGCGTAAAATATTTGTAAGTTTTCTCAGTTTAGGCATTGTGATACAGTGTGTATTAACCAAATCCAACTATTGAAAATAACTACATAGAAACGTGAGCAGATTAGATTACAACAAGATTAAGAGTCTTGCAGCGGGGAAGAGAATTCCGATCAAAGAATTGGCGAGACTTTGCGGTTTAAGTGAGCAGGGGTTTCATTACATGTTGAAAAAACAATCGATGCGTGTCGATACCTTCGAAAAAATTTGCGAAGCACTAGACATTACACCCATGGATTTGTTTCAAACAGAAGGTGAAGAAATGGACAGCGGATCAAGCCCAACTTCAGTTATAATAAAGGCAAGGGAAGCCGATTATAACGATGCATTGATGCAAAAGTTGGATATTATTATCGACCTTTTACGATACCGAGGTTAATACCTCAATACGTTGTGTACGTATTCGATGCCATTGCAATAAGTTGTTCAGAAATGTTCAATTTATTGTAATGGTATTTTTTTTGTAACCATTTTATTAGATGTTCTGTAGGTAAGTTGCCTACCATTTCATCTTTGGCGAAAGGACATCCACCAAATCCCAACATAGCCGAATCGATTCGTTTACAACCGGCTTCGACTGCAGCTTGAATCTTACTCTTCCAGTCAGATGCTGAGGCATGTAAATGGACGCCTATTTTCACTTCGGGAAAGGTGTAAACACATTTGTGGTATAATGATGAAATACCTTCTGGTGTTGCCTGAGATGTGGTATCGGCCAAACTTACGGTTTGGATTCCTAAATCCACAATCTTTCCTATCCATTCTAATACTTCCTCTTCTGAGTAGGGGTCTCCGTAAGGATTTCCGAAACCCATGCTTATATAACAAACAACTTCTTTGCCAGATACTCGGGCAATTTCGTTTATCTTTTGAAGGTTGATAAAGGCGTTTTCTCGATTACTGTTGGTGTTTCTTTTTTGAAATGTTTCAGAAACTGAAAACGGATATCCCAAAAATCGAATTCGATTAAAGGCAGCAGCACGCACAGCACCTCTTTCATTGGCAACGATGACCAAAAGTTCGGTAGGACTGTCAATTTGCTCAATTGCTCTTATAACTTCTGGTGTGTCGGCCATCTGCGGTACTGCCGAGGGATGCACAAAACTGCCGCAATCCAAAACATCAAACCCAATTTCTAACAGAGATTTCATATACGAAATCTTTTTTTCTGTAGGAATAAAATGCTTTATGCCTTGCATGGCATCTCTCGGACATTCAACAATCTCAAAATCCATCACACCTTTATGTTTGTTACAAATGATCGAAGAAATATTGGCTGACTTTCTTATATAAATGAACGCGGTCTCGTCCGATTACATTATGTTCATGGCCAGGATATATATAATAATCTAGATTGGCATTGTTGGATTTAATGCATTTATCTAGAAACATTAAACTGTGTTGCCAAACAACAACATTATCATCGGCACCATGTATCATAAATAATCTTCCTTGTAAATTTGGTGCGTATTGTAAAAGGCTATTTTTCTTATATCCATCTGGATTCTCATTTGGCATGTCCATATATCTTTCGGTGTACATTATTTCATAGTACTTCCAATCAATTACTGGACCGCCTGCAACTCCAACTTTATATTTACCTGGATGACGGGTCATTAGGCTGGTAGTCATAAAGCCACCAAAGCTCCATCCATGCACCCCAATTCTACTGGTATCTATATAGCTTAGTCCTCTGAGATAATTTAAACCCGCCAACTGATCGCGCATTTCAACCTCACCGACTTGTCTATGAATCACATTTTCAAAATCAAAACCCCTGTTCGCCGAACCGCGGTTGTCTAATGTGAAGACAATATATCCTTTACTCGCCATATAGGCCATCCATAGATTACCTCCACCCAACCATCTGTTTTGAATCATCTGTGCGTGAGGTCCCCCGTAAACATAAACGACTGCAGGGTATTTCTTTTTTGGATCAAAATTTACGGGGTAGTAGGTGCGCGTATACAGCTCTACTCCCTCGTTCTGAATCGAACTTAAACTTATTAATCCTATTTCAAAATCGGCTACAGGATTTTCTATTTCTTCTAACAGTAAAGGCTTTGCTTCGATGGTCTTCTTGCTGTTTTTAATAAATTCATCTACATCCAATGCATATACGTTACCTGGAGTTCCTAAGTCGCTATAATTGACCAATAAAACACCCGTTTCCTTATTCCAATTAGGATTGTTCATACCGAAACCCACCGCAAGTTCAAATAACTCACCATTGGTTATATTAACTAATAACGGATTTCGTTCTAACGCATTACCCGAATTGCCATCTAGCGTACTATTCACTAATGCGTATTCTCCCGTTTTATCAAAGCCGAGAAATTCTGTAACGATCCATTCTCCTTTTGTTAGTTGGCGTAATTCTGCGTTTTGGTATATATATAAATGATTATACCCATCTCTTTCACTCTGCCAAATGAAATCTTCATTGCTTCCGGGTAGAAAAACAGGTCCATTTTCGGGTTCAACGTATTTATCATGAGTTTCTTCAAATAAGGTTTTAACCAATTCGCCAGATTCGGCATCGTATTGCATGAGTTTCATGTGGTTTTGTTCTCTGTTTACCCATGCAACAAATACAAATTTCTCATCGGGCGACCAAGTGATATTGGTTAGGTATTGATCATAGGGGCCTTCCGTTTTTAGGTAATGAATTTTATCTTTTTTATTCCGGTCGAAAATACCAATGCTTACGGTATGACTGCTGTCGCCGGCCATTGGGTATTTAAAGCTCTTTGCCTTTGCAGGTCGTGGATTTATCGTAAAAATTGGATAGTCGGTTACCCTTGCTTCGTCCTTCCGATAAAAAGCCAATTTATTACCATCAGGACTCCAGAACAAGCCTTTATTAATTCCAAATTCACTGCGATGTACGGTTTGGCCATATACAATACCATTGCCCCCATCTTCAGTTATTTGTGTTGAACCTGATATGTCATAAATATTGATGTTGTCATTAACTACAGCTGCTGTAACCATAGAATTTGTCTTTCCCCAAGGTACTAAACAGGCATTCGGAGTTGCAACCGTAGAAGAGGCCTCATTATTGGAAGGATATGCATACTTAAAGTCAAAATCAATTTGGCCATTTTTTCTTCTTTTAAAGTTTGCCACATAGCCTCCTCCTTCAATCCAACCTTCGCTTTCTGTGATAAAGTGAATGTTAGCAAAAGCAGGGTTGAAATTTTTATTCTGAATATCGGCTTCCAAAATGGATTTATTTTTCCGAGATTCAAAATATCGATTCCATCCATTTTGGAGTGAATCCATGTGCACCCATAACACTTCGTCTGAAGTATTATTAATAGCCACTTTATAGTAATGTCGTCCCTTATCGGGTCTGTTGTAGAAATATTGTTTTAGAACGTGAGTATTGCCTTCAATACTTAGGAAATTGGAATTAGCGGCATAAGTTTTTAGACCGAAGCAATCTCCAATTTCAAGTTGCTTGGTTCCTTTATTATCAGGTTGAACAGCGATTGCACGTTGAGCAGTTAGACTCGCGATTGGGGCCATTAGGGCGAATAGAATGGTATATTTAACAACTTTCATAGAGCTTTTCAGAAAATGTTTCGCAATTTTGCTGCAATTTACACAATACCTATGCAAAACTATAAAGATATCATTGAGGAAATTTGGGAACAGCGTGAACTCTTGAAGAAGGAAGAGAATGTAAAAATAATTGAGGAAATAATTGAAGCGCTTGATAAAGGCAAGATTAGGGTAGCAGAACCTATTGGAAATACTTGGCAAATTAATGATTGGGTAAAGAAAGCGGTAATACTTTACTTTCCAACGCGATCGATGTCTACCTCACATGCAGGACCAATGGAATTCCACGATAAAATGCCTCTTAAAACAGGGTATGAAGAATTAGGAATAAGGGTGGTGCCTCATGCAGTGGCACGTCATGGCGCGTATATATCGCCTGGAGTGGTTATGATGCCATCTTACGTAAATATTGGCGCATATGTAGATAGTGGAACAATGGTAGATACATGGGCCACTGTGGGTAGCTGCGCTCAAATTGGAAAGAACGTGCATCTTTCAGGAGGTGTAGGGATCGGAGGTGTTTTAGAGCCTGTACAAGCGGCTCCTGTAATTATTGAAGACGGCGCATTTGTTGGTAGCAGATGTATTGTTGTTGAAGGCGTTCATGTTGGAAAAGAAGCGGTATTAGGCGCGGGCTTGACCCTTACAATGAGCACAAAAATCATTGATGCACAGACAGGAGAGGAATTGCCTAAAGGTTATATTCCAGAAAGAAGCGTTGTAATTCCAAGCAGTATGAAAAAAGATTTTCCAGGGGGAGCTTTTTATGTACCGATTGCCCTGATCATCGGAAAACGTAAAGAAAGTACCGATCAAAAAACATCCTTGAACGATGCTTTAAGGGATTTTAATGTAGCCGTCTAAAATATGAAAATAGGCTTCGATGCGAAACGATTGTTCTTCAATTCAACAGGATTGGGGAATTATTCGCGACAATGGGTCGAGGCCTTGATGGGTTCTAATCATGCTGTAGAATGCCATCTATACGCATCGAGATATGCGAAATTTGAAAATTTAACAGCCCATACACCCGATTTTAAGAAAAATCCGAATCAGAAAAGCCTGCTTGATAGTTTTTGGCGAACCTATAAAATGGGCCTGCAAGCCGAATCAGATGGCTGTGAAATTTTTCATGGATTATCAAATGAAATTCCCATGGGTAAATCTAATATCCCACGGGTTTGCACCATTCATGATGTGATTTTTAAAGAATTTCCCAAATATTATTCTTGGATTGACCGTCAACTATATGATTTAAAAACTGGGTTTGCATGCAAAAATGCTGAAGCCTTGATTGTAACAAGTGAAACAACGAAGCGGGAACTACAAAAATATTACTCGGTAGATGAAGGTAAAATTCACGTGATTTATCAAACGGTCGATTCGCGATTTACAAATGCTTCTTGGGCTCCCAATCTCGAAAATCCATACATTCTGTATTATTCAAGTTTTAACCTTCGGAAAAATCATCTAAAATTAATCGAATCATTTGCAAAAATTGCCAACGAGACTTCTTACAATCTCATACTGGCAGGAAAGGGTCGAGAAAAGGATTCTATTTTAGCTACAATTCAACGGTTGGGGATGGAGCGTCGTATAATTTTAACTGAATCGCCTACCAACGATGAATTGTTGAATTTACTGGTATATTCATCGGGTTTTATATACCCGAGCTTACAAGAAGGATTTGGCATTCCTTTGGTAGAAGCGGCTAACGTTGGCATTCCAATGGCCGTTTCCGACATACCAATTTTTAGAGAGTTAAGCGGAAATGCGGCTTTAGCCTATTTTAATCCTAATGATATAGATGATATAGCGAGTGGGATTTTGAAATTGACAAAGGCAGAAAACTCTGGTACAACTGATTATAGTGATTTATTAAACAAGACCAATATTGAAAACATGTTGACCTCGGCCTTGAACGTATATCGTTCTTTGTTATAAATGAAACTAAAGATTTGATTTGAAGATCTTGACTGCAATAGCTAAGAGTATAACCCCGAAAAACTTACGTAGCACCAACATTCCATTTTTCCCTAACTTTCTTTCAAAGAAACCTGTGGTATTTAGTACCAAGAAAATAACCGCTATGTTGAGTATGATACCCGCTAAAATCGTCGTTTTTTCGTAGATAGCCTTTAAAGATAAAATCGTAGTGAGCGTTCCCGATCCAGCAATAATGGGAAAAGCAACAGGGACAATACTTCCGGCGCTTGTGTCTGGATCCGCGCGAAATATGTCGATACCCAGTATCATTTCAAGGGCCAAAATAAACATAACGATACTGCCCGCTAATGCAAACGAACTGATATCAATTCCGAGGTAGTAAAGGAAGTATTCTCCTATGAATAGGAATCCTATCATGAAAACCGCAGAGGCCATTGTAACCTTGCCCGGGTGAATGTCGGGAATTTTTTGTTTCAATGAAACCAGAATTGGAACGGATCCAAGGATGTCAATTACGGCAAAAAGAGTAAAAAATACCGTTACAATTTCGTTTACATTAACATTCATTTAAAGGGAGAATTAGGTTCTTTACTGATAACCTTGTAGGTTAACCAATCGGCTAATTTAGGCCAAATCTTATTTATCCAAACGGCTAGTTTTCCTTGTGTCGTCATGATTTCGTACCATTTCTTTTGCTCATAAGCATTCCAAATACGTATGGCAACTTCCTCCGCACTCATCAATTTTGCTTCATTAAGGGGTGTTTCACCTTGTATTACACCTTCAGAATTCAAGGCAGTTTTTCGAATATTTGATGCGGTGTAACCCGGGCATGCTATAAGCACGTGGAGTCCGTTTTTTCGATTTTCATTACGCAGACTTTCTAAAAAACCCTGCAAAGCAAATTTACTCGATGAGTAACCGGTTCGGGCAGGTAATCCTTTAAATCCAGCAATTGAAGAAACTCCAATTACAGAACCTTTTGCTGCTAATAAATGCGGTAATGCAAATTTTGTGCAGTATACACTGCCCCAAAAATTAACATCCATGAGTCTCTTCAGAACACTTAAATCGGTATCAATGAAAAGACCGCGCATGCTCATGCCGGCATTATTGATGAGCACATCTAAGCGTTTAAAGTTTTCAAAACAGAATTCTATTAATTTATTACAGAAGGCTTCATCGGAAATCTCCCCCGAAAGGAAAACAACCCGACAGTGGGGATGTGATTTGGTGATGTCTGTTTTAAGAGTTTCTAATGCAATTTGGTTTCGCCCAGTAATTACCAAATGAAAGCCCCTTTTTACGGCTTCCCAACTTAGAGCAAGTCCTATACCACTAGAGGCCCCCGTTATGAGTGCCACTTTTTGGATGGTATTTTCTTGGCCGAATCTCAATAATCAGTCCTTCCATTTAATGCTGCAACCGACGGCAGGAATTTCAGGGTAATCGACTTCAATTCCATCTAGGCAATACTCTATCGCATCTTCTAGATAAACCTTCATCACGGTAGACTCGTTTTCCCAACTGTCGTCTATCGCACCTTTGTATACCAATTCCCTACGTTGGTTGAATAAGAAAACCTCAGGTGTGCGAGAAGCTCCTAGCGACTTAAGAACGTCTTGACTTTCATCGTGAAGGTATTCAAAAGGCAACTTCATTTGGTCGTAAAGAGCAGTCATGTTTTCAAAACTATCTTGGGGATACTTGCTCACGTCGTTTCCACAAATCGCAACCATACCAAGATTATCCTCTTCGTATTTTTGAGCCAATTTAACCAAGCGACTCCAATATGCCTGTGAATACGGGCAATGATTACAAGTTACAAATATGACAAATGCGAACTTTTCGGCATAATCGTAACTGCTTATGGTTTCGCCGTTGGTAGCGGGTAGATTAAAAGGATCCAACAAATCTCCTATGTTCATAGATATGCAAAATAACGTCAAAATTATCATCTTGCAATGCTTGAAAATTTCGAAAGTTGAAAAGTTTTAATTGAAGGATTGGATTCAAAGCGGTTAATTTGCAATGTGCAACCGTTTATAGTTTCTGCTCGTAAATATCGCCCAAACACCTTCGATGATGTGGTAGGGCAAAAGCATGTAGCTGAAACCTTGATGCATGAAATCACTCAGAATAAATTAGCCCAAGCCTTCTTATTTACGGGTCCTAGAGGTGTAGGTAAAACAACTTGCGCCAGAATCTTAGCTAAGGTGATTAATTCGCAGAATGGAGAAAATCCAGATAGCGACTTTTCCTTTAATGTGTTCGAATTGGATGCGGCATCTAATAATGCCGTAGACGATATACGAAACTTAATCGACCAAGTGCGTATACCTCCACAGGTCGGAAAGTATAAAGTATACATTATTGACGAGGTTCACATGTTGAGTGCAGCCGCGTTTAATGCCTTCCTTAAAACCTTAGAGGAACCCCCTAGTTATGCCATCTTTATACTTGCTACAACGGAACGCCACAAAATATTACCTACAATCCTGAGTCGTTGCCAAGTTTTCAATTTCAACCGAATTCAGATAAAGGATATGGTGGAACATTTGGCAGGAATTGCGGCCAAAGAAAGCGTTGAGATAGAGGAAGCGGTGTTACACTTAATCGCACAAAAAGCAGATGGTGGTTTACGCGATGCATTGAGTATGTTTGATCAACTCATTAGTTTTTCTGGTGGAAGTGTAACTTATGAAAAGGCTGTTGAAATGTTGAGTATTCTCGATATGGAGACGTTTTTCAAACTCACCGAATACGCGGTCGAATCAAACATCACCCAAACGCTGCTTACCGTAAACGACATCCTAAATCAAGGGTTCGATGGCTCATTGGTTATTGGAGGTTTTGCCGATCATATCCGGAACCTAATGGTGAGTAAATCGCCTGAAACCAATAAACTCCTCGATGTAGCTGATGTGTTTAAATCCAAATATCAAGAGCAATCGAAAGGTTTGGGGATGGCATTTTTGCTAAATGCGTTAAATTTACTGAACGAGGCTGACGAACGTTATAAATCATCTCGAAACCCGAGACTGTTAATTGAACTAACGCTGATTAAGCTGTGTCATTTACACCAATTTATAACGGAAATTCCCACACTTGAGGAAGTAAAAAAAAAATTAACTAATTCTGATTTAAAGAATTCTAATATAAAATCCGCTTCATCGGGTAAATCTGCGATTTCGGATAGGGTAGTTGCTCCTAGTATTAAAGAGGACGTCCGCACTAAAATGAGCGCGACGAGATTGGGAAGTTTAAACCCAAACGCCATAAAGAAAAAACAGGTAGCAGAAGAGGTTCCAGTTGCAGAATTAGAGAGCCCTGATGTTCCTTCCGTTGATAAAAAATCGAGTTCAGATTTAGAAAATAAAGAACAGGCTTCTGGTGCTTCAACGAATAAAAAAGTGGTGCATTACACCGCAGATTCGTTGCGACTCAGTTTGGCAGAGGTATTTGGAATCAGAATAGGTGCCTTATTGAAATCAATTCAGTCGAAAATTGCTGATAACAAATTGATTTTTGTTATTTCAGGTAAAATGCAAGAGGCATTCCTTGAAGAAATCAGAATTGAGATTAAGCAACAATTAAAGATACTAACACAAAGCCAGATATTAGATTTTGAATTTGAAATTTTGGAATCTGTAGACAACTCGAGAAAGCCTTACACAGACGCTGAAAAATTGAATTTTTTAATGGAAAAACATCCACTTTTACTTGAGGCCGTCGAAAAACTCAAATTACGACTTCCCTAAGCGACGATTTTCTTTTTGCTCTCGAGGATTTGACGTTATTTTGCACTCAAATGGTGAGCAGTCAATCCAATCTCTCTTTTGACAATACCGAGGTAGCGTTCAAAAGCAAGTCTAATGCCGCTTTGCGCAAGGCTTCATGGTTGTTTAAGTCATTTGATTATCCCATAACTTTATCGTGGGGACCCACATTAGCCAAAATTGCTGTTGGATTGGGATTTAAATTTGTAATAAAATCTACCATTTTTGAACAGTTTTGTGGTGGTGAAACCATTTCTGAATGCAACCATACCATTCAACGATTGAGCGATTCGGGTATTGGAACTATTTTAGATTATTCTGTTGAAGGAGCCGAAATAGAATCTGTGTTTGATGAAACAGCAAAAGAAATCATCGATACGATTGAAAAAGCTAAAGGAAATTCATCTATACCATTTTCCGTATTTAAGGTTACGGGAATCGTTGAAAGCGCTTTATTGGAAAAGAAATCGGCCGGTTTGAATCTTTCTGACGATGAGAACAAACGATGGTTAAGAGGGGAAGCACGTTTCTTCGAGATTTGTCAGGCAGCCTTTGATTGTCAAGTGCGTTTATTTGTAGACGCAGAAGAGTCTTGGATTCAGGAAGCTATCGATCGATTGGCGGAAATAGCTATGAACAAGTACAATCAAAATCAAGCCATCATTTATAACACACTGCAAATGTATCGCCATGACCGGCTCGCCTATTTAAAAAGTCAGATAGAAAATTCCACAGGATATTTGGGATTTAAATTGGTGAGAGGGGCCTATATGGAAAAAGAGAGAAAACGTGCCTTAGAAAAGGGATATAAAGATCCAATCCAACCCAACAAACAGGCTTCTGATAACGATTACGACCAAGCAGTCATCGTTTGCTTGCAAAATATCGAGCGTATTTCCATCTGTATTGGTACTCATAATGAATTAAGTTCCATGAAGGCGGTAGAACTAATGAAAAATTACGGAATACCGAATAACGATGAACGCGTCTTTTTCTCGCAATTATTGGGAATGAGCGATCATATTAGTTTTAATCTATCGCATCATGGTTACAATGTAGCAAAATATGTCCCATACGGACCCGTAAGTGCGGTTATACCGTATCTAACTCGAAGAGCACAGGAAAATTCAGGTATGGCCGGACAAATGGGAAGAGAATTGGGCTTGATTACCAAAGAACTGCAAAGGAGGAAGCAATCCAAATCATGAATGAAAGATTCTTGAAAAAATCTAATTGGCTGTTAATTCTAGGTGCAATTTTGGTTGTTTACACCCTTATAGGCGGTTTGCTTATTCCCCTGAAAACAGGAATTGCCGGTACAAATAAATTCAAAATAAATTCTGCTAACATCGATTCTGTAGGTTTTGAATTGTATAATCCTGTATCGGACATCAATATAAGTGAAGTTTATCTTAGCAAAGAAGGCCAACTTTGGAAAAGTGAAGAAACGAATAAAGACGGTAAATGGGTTCAAGCAACCTTTAATGTTTCTTTGGGAAATCAAAAGTCGGGGTATGCGGATGCTTTCGTTAGAGGATCGTACAGACATAAAGATTCATTCGTATGGATGTTTTTAGCAAACGCCATTTGGATTGAAAAAAGTCAAAACGACACGATTTCGACCGCAATCGCAAATACAGAATATCTTTCTAATACTCATATAATTGACGATGTTCAATCGGGCTTTCCCAATCGAATTGTCTTAAATGAGAGTATCAGAAACTTGCTATACCACGTTCCAATGTGGTTTAGTATGATGTTCTTACTTGCCGTTTCTATGTTTTATTCTATTAGGTACCTGCGATTTGGAAATTTATCCGACGATTGGATTTCCATGAGTTTTCTTCATGTGGGAATTTTAAATGGTATTTTGGGATGTATTACTGGATCTATTTGGGCGCGCGTAACCTGGCAGAGTTGGTGGCCTTCAGATGATCCTAAACTCAATGGAGTTGCAATAGGCATGTTTATGTATTTTGCTTATTTATTACTTCGTTCATCGATAAAAGACGATTATCAAAAAGCGCGAATAACTTCTGTCTATAATGTATTGATTTTTCCCATTTTCATGGCGCTTATCGCTATCATGCCAAAATTAGCAGATAATTCTTTGCATCCTGGAACAGGAGGTTCGGTAGGATTCAACAAATACGATTTAGACAATACACTTCGAATGTTTTTTTATCCTGCCATTTTGGGATGGATTTCCATATTCAGTTTTATTGCAATTCTGAGATATCGAATTGAACGATTAAACCAACACCAATTAGATTTAGAAAACGAATGAGAAAGATATTGATTTTTACCGTCCTTAATTTGCTCGCTGCCAGTGGTAATTTATTAACTGCCCAAATGGGTAGTGCTCAGTCCTCGGAGCAAGATTCAAATTCATTTTCAGATAACGCCGCAAGCTTCTTAGCTACGAACGCGAAGTACCATGTGGTGATTGGTGTTTTGGTCGTCATTTTTATAGGTTTAGTTGTTTACGGGCTCATTCTGAATAAGAAAATTAGTAATTTAGAAGCCAAGCAAAAATGAAGCCCTTACACATTGCATTAATAATTATAGCGGGTTTAGGTGTGGCCGCTGTGGTAAGTTTATACGGTAACACTACCAAGTATGTGTCTTTTTCAGAGGCCGTTGAATTAAGTCAAAACAACTACAGCAAACCGGTTCATGTAGTTTGCCAGTTAAACAAATCTAAACCGATAAATTACCAACCCGAAGTAGATCCCAATCATTTGGAGTTTTGGGCCCAAGATTCGCTCGGAAATGAATCACGCATTATTTATTTACAACCCAAACCTCAGGACCTTGAGCGTACGGAGAAAATAGTTTTAACAGGAAGACATAAAGGAGATTATTTTCATGCTGAAGCAATTTTAAGCAAATGTCCTTCTAAATACGAGGATGCTCCTGTTAAGCAACACCCCTCAGAAATACCCCGAACTTAAAAACAATATACGTGGATATCCTCTTAAAAGTATCTTCAATACCTGCTGATACAATTACATTCAAGAATGAGTGGCTGTGGCTGGGTAATTTAGGACAGTCCTTCATTATTCTCACCTTTTTGTGTGCGCTTGCCTCTATGTTTTTCTATTATAAACATGAAAAAACAGGAGAGGTTTCTTATAGAAAAGCGGCGCGAACAAGTTACTATTTACACACTTTTGGAGTATTTGCCATATTCTCTACCTTATTTGCTATTATTTTCTTCCATAGATATGAATTCTACTATGCCTGGAGGCATTCTAGCAATTCACTTCCCGTTTATTATATGATTTCATGTTTCTGGGAAGGTCAGGAGGGTAGCTTCTTATTATGGATTTTTTGGAATTCAATAATTGGTTTAATACTAATGCGATACGCCAAGAAGTGGGAGAGTCCAGTAATGGCTTTATTGGCCTTCGGGCAAGTTGCATTGAGTTCTATGCTGCTCGGATTGGAATTCCAAGGTGTAAAAATAGGAAGCAGTCCTTTTGAACTGTTGAGAACGGCGAGGCCCGATTTTCTAAATATTCCTATTTTGGGAAGTTTAGGGATTGAAAACTACCTGAGTATTTTCAACGACGGCAACGGCTTAAACAAACTTTTACAAAATTATTGGATGGTCATTCATCCTCCTACCTTATTTCTCGGATTTGCCTTGGCCATTGTTCCATTTGCTTATAGCATCGCAGCTTTATCTAGAAAAGACGATCGATCGTGGTTGCACCCTGCTTTAATATGGAGTTTGGCTTGCGTAGGTATTTTGGGCACCGGTATTATCATGGGAGGATTTTGGGCTTATGAGAGTTTATCCTTCGGAGGTTATTGGGCCTGGGATCCTGTCGAAAATGCATCGTTGTTGCCTTGGTTGATTATGACTTCCGCGGCACATATGGTTTTAATTTCCAAAAACACGGGAAGGCATATGTTTACCTCCCACCTGTTGGTTCAGCTCTCATTTTGGCTGGTGTTGTATGCGACATTTTTAACGCGCAGTGGTATTTTGGGAGAGGCAAGTGTGCATTCGTTTACGGATTTGGGCTTGTCCGGACAGCTATTGCTTTTTTTGCTTGTTTTTATTGGTCTAAGCGCATCTATCAGTTTTAAAGAGGGCAAGTCAAGAACCTTATTTAATCGCGTTATTGTGGGAATTTTCCTAACGGCGATCGCCCTATCATTTGTCGTGCCAACCGATTATTACGCCAGTTTTCAATCGGGACTTAAATGGTTTGGAGTGGCTGCATTTTTTACTGTTTTAGGGGCATTTATTTGGAATCTGTTTCAATCTCAAAAGACCAAAATGGAAGATGAGAAACTGTCGAGCCGTGAATTTTGGATGTTTTTGGGATCTATGTTCATTATTTTGAGTTTAGTCCAAATATTTACAGCAACCTCCATTCCTGTATTCAATAAAATATTCGGATTTAGAACGGCCGTTCCTGTTGCCCGCGATTATAATGCCATTCAATTATGGATGGCCATGCCCATAATGCTATTAATGGCGCTAGGGCAGTATTTTTCTTACAGAAACAGTAACTGGAAAATTTGGGCCACCGATTTCGGGATTACGGGTATTACTTCATTGATAGTTACAGCTTTGCTTAATTTAAATTTCCAAATAGAAGGGATGCATTTTTTGCTCTTTTTATTCCTTGCTGTTTGGTTGGCATTAGGCAATATTGCATACGTCTGGAGAATTAAAAAACTGGGATTTTTAGGGTGGGGCGCTTCCATTTCTCATTTTGGGTTTGGCGTTTTACTAGTCGGTGTTTTGGTATCATCGGTGAATCAAAAGGTTTTGAGTGAGACCCAGCAAGGGATACAATTGGCGCCAGAACAAGACGAGAAAGGTAATGTAGACCTTAAGGGTATGCAGTTTAATCGGGAGAATAGAATTTTGTACAAAAATGACCCCATTATCATGGGAGAATACAATGTGCGTTACGATAAATTTGTGCAGGGTATACATTACGATTCGCTCGATAAATTCTTTTTTGTTGATTTCACTAATGAAGAAGGGGAATCATTCACACTGGTGCCAAAAACTCAGAATAACCCCAAAATGGGATTATTAGCCGAACCATCCACAAAACATTATATCCACAAGGACGTATTTACCCATATCAATTATGAGAGTGGGATGGATAAGAAAGAACCTTTTAGTGGTTTCAAAACAGATACCGTTCGCATAGGGAATACACTAACCACCAATTCAGGCAAATGTAAACTTACACCTATTACGGTTGAAAAAGCGTCAACTGAAAAAGGATTAATGCTGCGATTGGTGTTGTTCGCGGAACGACTTAATGAAACCGACACCTTATTTCCACAAATACTCATTAATGAACAAACAGGAAATTTGGAGAGCATCGCCGATCAAAATGATCGTTTGGGTGTTTTTGCGAGTTTACTAAGCTTTAATATCGAAGATCCTGATCCAGCGAAACAAAAAATTTCGTTTGTGATTCAAAGCGGTGAAAAAGAACCCGTAAGAGATTATATAGTTCTTAAAGTAGTGGAGTTCCCTTGGATAAATTTGGTATGGGCTGGAACCATAATTATGGTATTTGGTTTTGTTTTTGCTATTTCTAACCGTATATTGATCCAACGCAAGACATTAGCCTAAAGCAATTAAATATTTAGGTCACCCTCAGTTCCATGAAAACCATAAACACATTTATAATTGGAAATGGCAATTTAGGATCACACTTATCTGAGTTATTCGAATCAAAAGGGGTTTCCTATACTTTTTTACGTCGCGAATCAATAAATACACTTCAAAAAGGAGATTTTGCTTGGCTTTGTGTTCCCGATGGAGCAATAAAACCTTTAATTGATCAATTACAACCATTGGGTGTTAATTTGATTTATTGTTCGGGAGCTTTGGTTTTAAGTGAATCCTGGAGGGATTCAGTTGGGGTTTGGTACCCATTGTATAGTTTTAAAAAAGGGTTTCCAATAGATTGGGGTTTGGTCCCAATTTTTATAGAAACCCGTTCCAATACACTACAGCATTATTTTAAACAACTACACGAACAGTTGGAATTAAAATATAGGGAATTGGATTCGTTAGGTCGGCGTAAGCGCCATCTAGCCGCGGTGTTTGTGAATAATTTTACGAATGCCATTTTATCCGCAGCGGAAGAAACAATGCACGATTGTTCAAAAAAGGAAATTACAGAAGCGTTGTTCCCAATTGCGCTTCAAACCATAAGTCGATGGAGGGAGCATGAAGCCCGAAAAATGCAAACGGGCCCTGCGGTTAGAGGCGACCAGGAAACATTAGAAGTGCATTTGAAAGAATTGTTCAATTTGCCTGAAGAAAGGGATTTATATCAGTCTCTCACAAAATATATTGCACAAAAAATTCAACAAAAAGACTAAAAATTCAACAAAAGTGTCTAACTTTACAAAAGTTACACAATGGCACTATCTATCCAATCTTTCGTAAATGATGAGCAACACTTGTTCGAATACATGGGCTTGCAAATCTACATTAGCCGAAAAGACAGGGAGCCTTTGGTGTTTTATGGCCATGTGGAGAATAGTGAGAAGTTGTCAAAAATCATCGTGCACCTTGAAAACGGTTTATTCAAAGGTTTTGAAATGGCACCTGTTGATGGTGTTCCAGAATTAGATGATAAAGACAAGCAAAAATTGATGGAAATCATTGATTACAACTTGAATGATATCATCAAGTACTGGATAGACTTTTTTGTTTATCACAAAGAAGTTCCTTTTGAAAAAATCTTAAAGCCCATTCAGAATAATAATTCTTAATGGGCTTTTTGTTATTTTAATTCATACCGAACCCCTAAATAAAACAATCGGCCATTCGACGGCCCCCAACTGTAACTTGCGTCAATTCCGCCTGTTGGATATGTGAAAATAGGATCTGTCTGTCTGAAATTTCCAATATTTTCAGCACCCAAATAAACTTCCACTCCAGAGCTCCAAGTTTTACGTACTTGCATATTAAACAAAGCATAAGTAGGGGTTTCCAACTGTTGAACTGCAGGCGTTGGGCTAATATCGGGTCTATCAAATAAACGTTTAGGACCGTTTACGCTGCTTACAAAGTCAAAATACCATTTATTACGTGTCTTGTAAGTGAGTGTAGCCAAACCTCTATGACGACTTAACAAGGGCTTTAATCGCATTTCATCGCCTAATTTTTGTACATTATTAACATATCGATACGCCAAGCGTACTTCAAATCGCATGGCAGGCATGAAACTCCATTCCGTGTGAATACTTTCTGAAAATCCCGCATCTGATCCCGTTAATTGAACAAAGTTCACTTTTACGGGGTCTTCTTGATCTACTACGATTCGGCTGTCGAATTTATTACGAAATACATCTACCGAAATAGTACTTGGATAGCCGAGAAACATCAGTCGTTTTAAATAGGAAATCCCGTAATTCCAACCGCGTTCTTGATTAAAGCCATAGGGTAGGGTCATGAGTTCAGAACGATTCAAAAAATCACCATTTACTTGTCGGTTGTTAATTAAATAAGGTAAATTTTCAGCAATTACATAAGCTTGTCTGCGACCATAACCACCCTGAATAAATAAGCTATTGTTGCGATTCAAATCCCATTTTAGATGGGCACGTGGCGTTGCAAACCATCCATGATAGTTGTGGTGGTCTATACGAGCACCTAAAACCATTTTTAATTCATCGGTAGCGTAAACCGCTTCACCAAATGCGCCAAATTGCAATTCATTAATTTGACCTTGGTAGGAAGGTGGCTTCAAAGGAGTTACAAAAGATAAACTACGAAAGGTTTCGTCTAATTGGGTGGCTAAAAAAGAAACGCCCGTTTTAATTCCCCAGGTTTCGGTTAATTCTGACTGCATTAAACCGCTGTAATTGAAGCGTAATTCATCGGCTTCGTATGCTCGTCCGATTAGCGAATTCAAATTATAATTCATCCGATGCCGGGAAAAATTAAAGATATTACCAAAGGTTGTTTCTCCTTCAGTGGGAATTATTCCTAATTTAGCAAATATATCCAAACGACTTTCTTTGCTGCGGAACATAAAATCACTGGGATTGGTGGTTATTTCGCTGCCGCCAATCTCATTGGTAGCCCCGCCCATTTTCCCGTCTTCCCAATAAGTAGCACCCACCATACCTTCGGTATTTTTAGTTTGGAAATGGGTTTGATTACCCAAATAAATCCTATCCGTCATAGGCATATCGGTGTAACCATCTTGATTCATATCGGTAGTCATCCATTGGGTACCTCCATGTAAATAGGTGAAATTGCGTAAATTCCGGTTGATGTCTTTTTTTAACATTAGATTCACCTCAGAACGACCTTGATTATTTTGATAGGCATTAAGAAAGAAACGAGGATCTTTAGCACTTGATTTCAAGTCATAATCAATCCCCCCCGTTAAACCTTCATATCCCAATGTCGTGCTACCATTGCCTTTAGCAATATTAACATTAGCCACAAATGCTCCTGGTATATTGGAAAGGCCGTTTAGTTGAGCAATACCATTTAAAATAGGCATGTTATTGCGCGTCATTAATACGTATTTTCCAGATAATCCAAGCATTTCAACCTGCCTAATACCTGAAATACCGTCTTTATTGGAAACCTCAACGGTATTACTTAGCTCAAAACTTTCAGAAAGAGTGCAACAGGCCGCTTTTTTAAATTCGTTTTCAGTTAGAGTAGTAGTCAATCTACCTCCATCTGTATCGAACTTTTGAGAACTTTCCTCGGTTGTTATTTCAACTGTTTTAATAGTATCGATTTGCGACCAAAGTGGACTTCCCGCAATAAGAAGTCCACCAAAGATGACATGCCTTACCATTCTGCTTCTTCTTTACGATAATGACAACAGCCGGGTAGGTTTTGATATACTATTTTATCGGCTTTTACTTTATCCGTATCATGTCCGACCATGGCCACTATATTGTGTAATTGTTCCTCTGTAAATATATCCGACTGATAGGTAATGAATACCTTTTGATCTTCTAAACTCCAATAGGCCGTTTGAATTCCTTTACGGTCTAAAGCGGTTTCAATGCGTTCCTTACACATTTCGCAACTTCCGTATACCGTAAAAGAAGTTGTCGCTTTGTTTTTATTGCCTTGAAATAAGGCACAACTACTTATGCTTAGTATTATGAAACCAAGCAGAAATATCCATTTATTTTTGTTATTTTTCATTGCATTTTTATTATTAAGATGATTTTTCGATTCGTTAACAGAATCGACATCTAAATAAGCCAAATGCAATTGTACTCCAATTTTTGTCGTCCCGGGATAGGTGGAGTATGGTTGTGATAGGTATTGCAAGAATGAATTAAAGATTCAATCTCTGGTTTTTCGTGTATTTGCCGGTCCGCATAACCGCAAAAAGTACTATAATTTGAGTTGCTCTTAATAGATTTCTCCTCGATGAATTTAGGAGTGTAGTAATACCAAAAGTCATACTCACAGCGATCATGGGTATCAATTTCCTCTTCACTATCTAAGGGGATATCGCAACAACTTTTTGACTTTGGTTTGGCGTGATTGGAGCAACAATCATCGTTTTGTGTAACGGTGATGCTTTCATTTAGACAACAAACATCGATGACAGCCGTAAGCATACCATTGCTGATTAGCAATATATTCAGGAATATGGTGGCCAAAAACGACTTCATTTACACAAAGATATCAAATAATTTGTCTTAAGAGAATAAAGTGGGTAATATCGCGTCTTGGCAAACATGTTTCAAGCACTTTTCCGACGAAAAATTGACTTCCCAACTGCATCATCGTCTCCTATGTCGCGGGTATTGGGACTTCGTGATCTCACTTTTTTTGGAATTGCCGCTATAATTGGTGGAGGGATATTTAGCTCGGTAGGTAGGGCCTGTTCAGAAGGTGGGCCAGGCGTTATTTGGTTATTTCTCATTTGTGCAATAGCTTGTGGCTTCGCGGCACTTTGTTATGCTGAATTCGCCTCTCGAATTCCTGTTTCGGGAAGTGCCTACACCTATGCATATGCCTCATTCGGTGAATTATTTGCTTGGATTATAGGTTGGGCTTTAATAATGGAGTATTCCATTGGGAATATATATATCGCTTTTTCTTGGAGCGGATATGTAACCCATATGTTAGATGCGTTTAATATCAATCTTCCTAGATGGTTAACAGTTGATTACCGAACGGCTTCTCGTGTTTTTTCTGAACATTTACAATTGAATACATTTTCAGTTGATCAAAAAGATGCTATTCATGCGTGGCAGAATGCCCCTAAGGTAGGCGGTTTGCGATTAATTTTCGATGCTCCTGCTGTGCTGATAAATATTTTAATTACTATATTGGTTTATCGAGGCGTAAAGGAAAGCAAACAGGTGAGCAATGCCATGGTTGTTTTAAAGTTAATCATCATCATTGCGGTTATCGCGGTAGGGGCTTTTTACATTGATTTTGATAATTACACGCCGTTTAATCCTTCGGGAATGAAAGGTATAATGGCGGGTGTTTCGGCGGTTTTCTTCACCTATATAGGTTTTGATGCGGTAAGCACGCTTGCCGAAGAAAGCAAAAATCCAGAACGCGATTTACCCAAAGGGATGTTCTATTCTTTGCTTATTTGTACGGTCTTATACATACTTATTTCTTTAATATTAACGGGGATGGTTCCTTACAATTTATTGAATGTCGACGATCCCTTAGCATATGCTTTGCAATATAAAGGCATACATTGGTTGGAGTATATAGTTGGGGCCTCTGCTATTATTGCTATGACCGGAGTTTTATTGGTATTTCAGATGGGTCAACCACGAATTTGGATGTCCATGAGTCGGGATGGTCTGTTGCCGAAACGATTTTCGGAAATACATCCCAAATTCAAAACACCTGGGTTTTCAACAATTATGACCGGCGTAGTGGTAGGAGTGCCTATATTCTTTACCGACGAGACCTTTGTATTGGATTTTACTTCAATTGGAACCATTTTCGCATTTGTTTTGGTATGTGGCGGTGTGCTTTTGCTTCCCCAAAGGAAAAAAGGGGAGGGTAAAGGGTTTAGGTTGTGGTATATTAACGGTCGATGGCTGTTTCCTTTAATTTGCACAATAGCAGGTATATTGGTTTATTTATTTACCCCTGATTATGTAGGTGAAGTTGTTAGTGGGAGCGGAGACCTGATGTTTATTGCGTCACATCGAATTCTATGGGTTTGTTTAGCCGTATTATCCGTGTTTTGTTGGAAAAAACATTGGAATCTAATTCCATTATTAGGTGTGGCTATATGCTTATATTTGCTAACCGGAATGACCTTAGAAAATTGGAAATGGTTTGGATTGTGGTTTTCAATTGGAATAGTATTTTATATGATTTACGGTCGCAGAAGGAGTAAACTAAATGAGGCATAAGGATAAAGACATTAATATTGGTTCTATTTTGAATCAAATGTATAAACGGTATCATTTAGATACCAAGGCTTTAGAATCAAAAATTCAAAAGGATTGGGCTGTAATTTTTGGTCCCATGATCTCAAAGCATACTACTGAGATAAAAATAAAAGATAAAACACTTTATATCAAGGTAGACAATCCCCCGCTTAAAAATGAAATCTACCTACAGAAACATCTCGTAGTGGGTAAGGTAAACGAGTTTTATGGCGAGGTGCTAATTGAAAAAATATTCGTCAGCTCCTAATTTCTTTGCCTATTGGCCTGGCGGATTTCTGCCTTATCGATACTCGTATTCAATTCGAAACCTATAATTACCAGAAAAACATTAATGTAAATCAAAACCATCAGGGCGAGAATAGCTCCGATCGAACCATAAATCTTATTATAACTATCGAAATTATTTACGTATAGAGTAAATCCAAATGTGGCGATTATAGAAAGTGCACTGGCTAAAAACGAGCCGATCGTAAAGAATTTCCATTTATCCGTTTTTGAAGGAGCGAAATAATACAAACTCGAAATAGCCAATAAAAACAAGCCCATCATAAGAAGGTATTTCAATAGCTCAACAAAAAAATTATAGACGGACACCAAGGGCCAATTGTTCACTTCCATGTAATGTTCTATTTGGTAAGCCCAAGTAACCAATGATAGAAACACAATGATTAAGGCGGTTTGTAAAACCGTTAAAAAAATAGCTTTCCCTCTAATTACTAACCAGTTTTGTTTTACTAAAGTACTTGCTACAAGTCGTTTGTTGAAACTGCTGATAAGCAAATGAAAGGCATTAGAGGCAAAATAAACGGTGAAAACAAAACCAAAGGAAAGTAAGCTTGAATTTTGCTTGTTTAAAATTTCCGAAATTGTTTCCGCAATTTCTTTATAAGAACGCTCTGGTAGAATCATTGAAAGTTGTTCCATTAACTGAGTTTTCAGTCCATCATAAGGCAAATAAGCGATAAGTGTAAGTAAAAATATCAGTGCTGGAAAAAGTGCAAGAAAAAAATTAAAACTCAATGAAGAAGCACGAACACTGAGATTCTCCATAAAAAGTGAACGTAAAAAATATCTACCAATCTCATATAGGCTATGACCTTTAAGCCCTTTAAAGGTTTTAGATTCTAAATACAGTCTGACTCTTTTTGCAACAGGGTTTTCCTCGGGTTTTTCGACCTTTTCCTTGGCGTCCTTGCCGCTATTCGGCTCAGACCCAAAATGCTTATTATATGGTCGATAATACCGAGGCATTATTGCATGTGCTTTTTGTATTTCTCGGGTAACTTCAACGGCCGCAAAGTTTCTTTATTTACAAAAAACATCTCAGTATAACCCGTACAGATTAATTCTTGATTTTGATTGAAAACAGTATAATGAAAATGCGCTCGTACTTCAACTTCCCCCTCTATTTTTACATGGATCTCAAGCAAGTCATCATAGCGTCCTGCTTTTTTAAAGGTGAAATTCATGGACCTTACGGGCATTATGATGCCTTCGTCTTCCATGTCTTTATAAGAAATTCCCGATTGTCTCAAAATTTCAGTCCGGGCTTCTTCAAAATATAATGCATATACGGAATGGTGTACAAAGCCCATTCTATCGCATTCCGCATATCGCACTCTTATTTTATGTGTCCATTGCATATAGTTGCGCCTAATATCGTAATAAAAAGGATTCCTTTGGCTGTTCTTTTCTAAAAAATAATATTCCTACCCGAAATAAATCGATATCAACTGTCACCTTTGATTCGTTGGAAATTTGTTTCCATTTAAGATAATGATCGTCGCTGTGTCGAATATTTGTAAAAATCACAATGGAGTGATTGTGTAATTTTTTCTGATTGGACTCCCAGAAATCCCAAATCTCATCTGATTCCTGAGAAAGATGAACCACATGTAGGTCCCATAAATAGTTTTGATTGTCGAGATTGTTTGAATTCCAGTCGATTTTGCCGGTAAGATTGGGGTAATTTTGTAACCACTGTTCGTTCGTTTTAATC
>JALRKL010000221.1 GCA_023268875.1 Bacteroidia bacterium | reverse complement strand
ACTTTAAAACGATTTCAATGGCTTCCTCATTACTCTGGATATTAGGAGCGAATCCTCCTTCATCGCCAACGTTGGTTGAATAACCTGCATCTTTCAGTACCTTTTTCAGGTTATGAAAAATCTCTACTCCCATGCGCAGGCCATCGGAAAAAGTATCTGCCTTTAACGGCATTACCATGAATTCTTGAAAATCTATTTTATTATCGGCATGCGCTCCGCCATTTAAAATGTTCATCATGGGAACGGGCAATACATTGGCATTTGCTCCACCTATGTAACGGTATAGGGGCATTCCCAATTCATCGGCAGCAGCTTTGGCCGCGGCCATTGAAACAGCGAGCATCGCATTTGCACCTAAATTAGATTTGTTTGGGGTACCATCCATATCGATGAGCGTGCGATCAATTTCATTTTGAGCAGCAACTTCCATACCTTCCAAAGCTTCGGAAATTACGTTATTAACGTTCTCAACGGCTTGTAAAACCCCTTTACCAAGGTATACGTCCTGATCGTCGTCGCGCAATTCTACGGCTTCATGTATTCCGGTGCTTGCTCCTGAAGGAACTGCAGCTCTTCCGAAACCCCCGTCTTCAGTGAAAACTTCTGCTTCTACAGTTGGATTACCTCTTGAATCGAGGATTTGACGTGCTTGAATATGCGTTATTTGGCTCATATGAATTAGGTTTATTACTTTTTATTTCTTGCAATCAGTTGAATAAAATCGTCGAATAAGTACAGGGAATCATGTGGACCTGGAGAGGCCTCAGGGTGGTGTTGTACCGAAAAAGCGGGTTTATCCTTTCGAGCAATCCCCTCAACCGTATCATCGTTGAGATTAACATGTGTCAAAGTGATAGTATCCGATAATGTTTCGTTGTAGGCTACGGCAAAGCCGTGATTTTGACTGGTAATCTCTGAACGACCGGTAACGAGGTTCTTAACGGGATGGTTGCATCCTCTATGACCATGATGCATTTTGTAGGTATCCAATCCGCTTGCAAGGCTCAACAACTGATGTCCGAGACAGATTCCAAACGTCGGGATGCCGGCTTCAACCATGGCTTTAACTGTTTCAATGGCTTCCGACATGGAGGCAGGATCGCCTGGGCCATTTGATATCATGAAACCATCGGGATTCCAACTCAACATTTCAGATGCCGAAGTATTATGAGGAAATACACCCAAGTGACAACCTCTTTTTTTCAATTCTCTTGAAATATTTTCTTTGTTGCCAAAATCAATTAATGCAACCCGGTATTCCGCATTTTCAGTTCCGCTTTCGTAAAAGGCCTTGGTACTAACCTCGGGAGCTAAATTCAAACCCGACATGTCGGGCACTTCTTTTAAAGAGGCTTTTAATGCATCAATATCCAAAATTTCTGATGAAATAATCGCATTTTGAGCTCCAGACTCGCGCAAATGCGCAACCAACTTACGGGTGTCTATATCAGAGATACCTACAATATGAAAATCGGTAAAGTATTGATCCAAACTGCCACTCCCTTGTTTGCGGGAATAGTTTGGTGAAAACTTTTTACAAACCAGACCCGATATTTTAATCGAATCGCTTTCGACTTCTTCTGGATGAACGCCATAATTTCCAATATGGTCTGACGTCATTACCACGATTTGTCCGAAATACGATGGATCCGTAAAAATTTCTTGGTAACCGGTCATTCCTGTATTAAAACAAATTTCGCCGGTGGTTGTGCCGATTTTTCCGATGGCATTTCCTTCGAAGACAGAACCGTCTTGAAGTACTAGAAGGGCTTTAGATAGTTGTGGATTCACTCTAAGGATACAAAGTTGGCTAATTGAAGGGATTTAACCAAATAATATGCCCTTATGTTACCCACAAATTCCGATAATATTGCGTGACAAAGATAGCTACGAGCAACAAATACATCGTCGATTTATTGCTTCTTTTGATACTTATTGTGATACTACGTATACTCAGGAATCGACCGCTTTTGGTTTAATAAGGGAATATAACATACTAATTGTTAACACCCCAAGTATAACGAGCAGATTATGAATATGATTAAATCCTATCGATTTAAACTGATGCTCTAACAACATTTTCGATCCAATAAATACCAAAATAATTGCCAAACCGTATTTAAGCGCCCAAAACTTATCAATACCATGTCCAATTAGAAAGTACAAACTCCTCAAACCTAGGATCGCGAAAATATTCGAAAAGAAAACCAAATAAGGGTCGCGTGTAATTCCAAATACAGCTGGAACACTATCAATAGCAAAAACTACATCTGTAAATTCTATAATCAATAATACTACAAATAATACCGTAACATGGAGTACCCCATTTTCCCTTACAAAAAAATGTCCCCTGTCGTTCGATATGGTAGAAACTGGAAAAATTCTCTTAATCATTCGCATTACAAAATGATTCGAAGGGTCCTCTTCTTCCTTCTCTTTTTCAAAGGCTAACTTTAAACCAGAGAAAAGTAAAAGTGCTCCAAATAGATACAGTACCCACTCGAACTGACGAATGGCTGCGCTTCCCAAGAAAATAAAAACAAAACGCAATATCATGGCACCCAATACTCCCCACACGAGTATTTTTCTTTCGTTTTGTGCGCTAACTTGAAACGATTTAAATACCAATAGCATGACAAATAGGTTATCAATACTTAAAGCGTATTCCAACAGAAAACCTGAAAAATAAAGCCACATTGAAGTCGTTTTGAATGCCTTTAACGAACTGTCAAAATCACCCGTTAACTCAAACGGCTTTCCATATTGAGAATGATACTTTACCAAATCTTCATAATTATGAATTTCATGTAAATGAGGAATCAACTCGTACATAGTAACTACCGATGCCAATCCCAAACCAAACCAAAGCATACTGCGTATTGCACTTTGTTTAAGGCTTAAATGCTGAGCATTTTCCTTTGAAAGAACTCCTAAATCTAAGACTAAAGAAATAAGGATTACAGCAACCAATACGGCAATGACAATTGACGATTCCATGTTTTATGCAAAAATCGGGGCTTTCTTTGGCAAAACCGCTATTTAGCGCGTAGTTTTGTTTTATGAAGACAAAATTTGGTCGATTTCTGATAAAAATCGGAACAGGTCTAGCCTGCTTCTCGCTGATTTTCATAGGAAGTTCTTACACCCCTGAGGAGGGAATGTTCCCTCTAAATTATTTGAATATTACCCAGTTGAAAAATGCCGGCTTGAAATTAGATGCCGACGACATATTTAATCCAGGTAAAATTTCATTGACCGATGCACTTGTCAATGTAGGAGGCTGCACAGGTTCTTTTATTTCGGAGGAAGGCTTAATTATTACAAATCACCACTGTGTTTACGGCAATGTTGCCCGATTAAGTACCGAAAAAAACAACTACTTAGAAAATGGTTTTGTTGCCTTAGAAAAATCTCAAGAATTACCTGTTTCCATGCCTTGTAAAATTACGCAGAGCTATGAAGATGTATCAGAACGCGTGCTTAAAGGAACCTCAGAGGCAAATACTCCTAGTGAAAGAATTGCGTTGATTGGAAAAAACATCGAGGATATTTTAACGGAGGAACGTTCTAAATATCCAGATTTAACCATTGAAATATCTGAGATGTTTATAGGAAAGAGTTATACCTTATTCCGCTATATATACTTAAAGGATGTGCGCCT
>JALRKL010000206.1 GCA_023268875.1 Bacteroidia bacterium | reverse complement strand
ATCCCCGCCAACGTTTAGCCCTATTTTCGTATTCTTGAGCCTCGGCATCATGGCCCCAAAGACGTCCTAATTTAGCTACGCAGGCATCATCGAAGGCATATTCCAAATTCTTGGATACCGATTCGCTCTGATTCAAGACATCTATATATCCAAGTTGCAAACCGTACAAAGTAAGCAATTCACTTGCGATGGGAATATGATACTCATACGACATTTCCTTATAATCGGAACTGTGCTTTACGGCGAGCCACAGCCGTTCTTGCTCTTCCTCCGAAAAATAAACGCCTTGTACCACTGCATCTAAAATTACGGGTACACTATGAAACCCAATCATGCAGTTCGTTTCACAACTACCCAACTCCCATACGGGCAGTCTCCCACCCTCCTCGAATTGATCGAGCATGGTTAAAATGAAATCCCGCGTTCTTTGCTTATCAATTAAGGATAACAATGGGTGTAATGCCCGGTAGGTATCCCACAATGAGAAAACGTGATAGGTTTTGTGGTCTTTTTTATGAATTTTCTGATCGCGGCCTCTGTAGGAACCATTAGCATCAGATGCTAACGACGGATGGATCATACAGTGGTATAGCGCTGTGTAAAAGGTAACCAATTGACTATCTAGAGCCGACTCCATGTTTACCTTTATTCGAGCAAGCTCGGAATCCCAGACCTGCTTTTGGTGATTGACAATGGGATCGAATTTGAGTATTTTGAAATCCGAAATTCCCGAATAACCCAATTGTAAATTGAAAAAGTTATTTAATTTTTCTGTTTCACGGTCAATTCTATGGTCATTGTCCGTGCGAATCGATTTACTAAAATTCGGTTTCACGAAATTACCGTGTTCTTCCATTTTTAGGTACGTACGAATAGAAGTATCCGGCATGTCCTCAACCGAATTGTTGAAATTCCCTTTAAGTAACGTTTTAAAATATTGAGATGATTCCGAATTTTCAGAATCAATGAATTTAGACATTTCATACAACTCGTTCACATAGGTTCCCTCGTTAGAAGTAAAGGATAAAGTAGTTTGTATTAATAGTGTATCCGTGGGCAAATCAAAACCTATTGCCAATTTCGTCGAATCGTGGTTGTATTCGTTTGCCACAATGGGCTGATCAAATCGACTTAAGAAAAACACCCATTGATTATCGGCCCATTGTTTACTTTGTCGATGACCTTCTACGCTATGGCGACTTATGATTCGCAGTGACGAACTTAACAGTTCATCGCGGTGTTTTAAATCTATCAATAACCATTTTCTACCTTTTTTCTTAGGAAATACAATACGCTGTAGGCCTGTGTATTCGGTAGCCGTAAGCTCCACTTGAATTTGCGTTTCTGGGAACTTTACTTTATAATAAGCTGCTTGAATTTCCTCATCATCGTGAGTAAATCGTTGTTTGTATTTCTCCGGTTCAAATTCCGGCTGAAGTTGTGGCTGAAAAAGAACATCGCCTAAATCAGACACCCCAGTTCCACTCAAATGTGTATGTGAAAATCCATATATAAAGGAGTCGTGGTAATAGTATCCGCCGCAAGCATCCCATGAAGCATCGTTGCGGGTATCCGGACTCAATTGTACCATTCCGAACGGAGCAACCGCCCCAGGAAATGTATGGCCATGCCCGCCAGTACCAATAACAGGCCTTACCCACGGCACTCTTACAAATGAATCTTTGCGATTTTTACTAAAATTGGGAATGTCAATATTTACATTTATCGCCAAAACATTGCCTAGGGAAAGCCCTAATTGGGCAACGATAGCAAAAATATTTCGGAGAAGACCTGTTTTAAAACGCGGGTAATTTCCCCCGACAAACGAATGAGCCGACATGATAACAAGATTACATGAATAAAAGCAAAAAACCACAAAAAAAGGCCGCTCGAAAGCGACCTTCTTTTTCATATGAAAAACAAAACAAAGTTATTTTACCGAGATGCTCACGATAGCACGACGATCCAAAAGGTAAGTTTTTGAAAATGCCTCTTGGTTGGTTACGACATTTATATTCGCCTTTACACCAAGTGATTCAACCAAAAATTTCTTAACGGCCTCTGCACGACGAACGCGTAGGCGATCGTTTACATATTGAGGTCCGCTTTTATCAGCAGAAGCATTGATATTAATGGTGTAAGAATAGGTTGAAGGGGCTTTATCGATTCCCGATTTCCAACGGTATAACTCCTGCATGGAAGCCGCTGACAGCATAGCGCTACCTGTGTTAAAGAAAACTACAGAGGTATTTGAACGCTCAAATTCCGCTTTTGATTCTTTTTCGAGATTTTCGATGGTTTTCAGTTTTTCCTCTAAGTTGTTTACAACCTCCTGCGCTTTTTTATTATTTGCGTCTAAAGCATCAACGCGCATCTCAACTCCTTGAATTTTTGTTTCAACGGGTGTTAAATCCGGTTTTGGGGGATTTTTAGCGAGAATGTCTTTGGTTTGTTCTGCGATGAATCCAGACAATTTAGATTTTTCGTAGGCTTCTTGAGAGTTAATACAACTGCTCATGCTGATTGCTCCTACAACAGCTAAAGCGACAATGTTTAATGAAAAGATTTTCATAATGTTCCACGAAATTACGTGTTCAGTTATAATTTTCCCAAAACTTCATCGAACAATTATCCATAATCATAGAAGGTGAATTCAAAATGCGACACCCAACAAAAAGTCTTCAAGATTGTATCTTTGCCCCATGGGCAATTTATATATTCAAGACGTAACCTTGCGCGACGGACAGCACGCGGTTAAACACCAATACACGCTGGAACAAGCAAAAGAAATTGCCCGTGCATTAGATCTTGCTGGTGTTCATGCCATCGAAGTAGCTCACGGCGATGGTCTTTCAGGGGGCAGTTTCAATTATGGCTTTGGAGCTCACACCGATTGGCAATGGATTGAATCAGTTGCAAAAGAAATAACAAATGCAAAACTCACTACGTTACTATTGCCCGGTATTGGAACGATACACGACCTAGAAAAAGCAAAAGATGCGGGTGTGAAATCTGTTCGAATCGCTACCCACTGTACCGAAGCCGATATCGCCATTCAGCATATCTCAGCGGCACGAAAATTGGGATTGGATGTAGCCGGTTTTCTAATGATGGCACATATGAATCCGCCCGAAAAATTAGCAGAGCAAGCCAAAATAATGGAGGATGCTGGTGCTCACTGTGTCTATGTAACAGACTCTGCTGGCGCTTTGCTCATGAACGATGTAAAAGAACGCATACTTGCATTTAAGTCGGCATTAAAGCCAGAAACCGAAATTGGAATTCACTGCCACCATAACCTCTCCTTGGGAGTGGCCAATACCATTGTTGCCTATCAACACGGAGCAACGCGTCTCGACGCATCATTAGCCGGCATGGGCGCGGGTGCAGGTA
>JALRKL010000189.1 GCA_023268875.1 Bacteroidia bacterium | reverse complement strand
TGATGAAATTCCACTTCTTTCGCTTCCTATAGATTTAGCGGGAAAAAGCAGAACGGCTCCTACCGATATTGGGGCTTACGAATATCAGTAAGGCTGTAATTGGCTTAATTTTTTCTTTTACTTTTAAAAAATTCGCGCATTATAGCGGCACAATCAGACTCTAAAATGCCTGATATCACTTCTATTTTGGGGGCAGCTATCAATCCTTTTCCGTGATAGCCTGTTTTTGGTTCTGAGGCACCGTATACCAATCTCGCAGGTCGCGCCCATTGAATAGCTCCAAAGCACATGGTACAAGGCTCTACCGTAACATACAAGGTACATTCCTCTAAAAATTTCGATCCCAAATATTGGGCCGCTCCTGTTATGGCCAACATCTCGGCATGGGCGGTTACATCGGTTAAACGTTCCGTTTGATTATATCCCTTAGCTATTATCCGCTCTTTATGTACGACCACGGCCCCGATAGGAACCTCGTCTTCATCAAAAGCTTGTTGCGCCAATTGCAGGGCTTTACCCATAAAGTATTCATCTGAAAAGAGTTCGACTTCCTCCATAAAATAATCACGTAAATATAAGTCCATTACCGCCATTTTTTGCAGAACTTTGTTAGTACTATAATGAGAATTGGAATTGTTTTATATCCCACTTTTGGGGGTAGCGGAGTTTTAGCAACAGAATTAGGTAAAGCATTAGCCAAAAAGGGACATGAAGTTCACTTTATTAGTTACAGTCAACCGGCTCGTTTAGAAGCGTTTGTAGAAAACATATTCTATCATGAAGTATATATTCCGCAATATCCCTTATTCCAACATGCTCCTTATGAAACAGCCTTAGCAGGTAAAATCGTCGAAATTGTAAAAAGCAACAACCTTGATTTAATGCATGTGCACTATGCCATACCGCATGCATCTGCTGCTCTTTTAGCCAAAATGATACTCAAGGAAGAAGGCATAAACATGCCTGTAATTACGACTTTGCACGGTACCGACATTACATTGGTAGGCCGCGAAGCCAGCTACGAACCCGTAGTAACTTGGAGTATCAACCAATCCGATGCAGTAACGGCTGTTTCCGATAGTTTGGTTCGAGATACGATGAAACATTTCGCCGTAAAAAGACCCATCCGAATGATTCCGAATTTTATTGACTTTGAACGATTCAATAAAAAACCAAGGCAGCATTTTAAAGATTTAATCGCCCCTAATAACGAAAGAATAATTGTTCATACCTCAAATTTTAGAAAAGTTAAACGCGTTGAGGACGTGGTGCGAATTTTTAATATCATACAGCAAAAAATCCCTGCCAAACTTCTGCTCATCGGCGATGGACCTGAAAGATCCAATATTGAAAAAGTATGCCGCGAACTAAGCGTTTGCAATAAAGTAACCTACCTAGGTAAACAAGAGGCCATTGAGGAGATAATGAGTATTTGCGATTTGTTTATCTTGCCATCTGAAAGCGAAAGTTTTGGCTTGAGCGCTTTAGAAGCCATGGCTTGTGAGGTTCCGGTTATATCAACCAATGCCGGCGGACTTCCGGAAGTGAACATTCATGGAGTCACCGGTTTCCTATCTGACATAGGCAATTACGAAGAAATGGCTGCCAATGCCTTAACTTTATTAGAAGACGATGAAATGCTCTTGAAATTTAGAAAAAATGCATTAGAGCAAGCCAAAACATTCGATTTAAATACGGTCTTGGATCAATATGCCGCCGTTTATGAAGAGATGATTCACGTTAATCACGCGGAAAATAATTCCGCAGAAATTTCAAAGCAATAGAAATCTGATTCTCTACCGTTTTTGGGGTAATATCGAGCAAATCTGCAATCTCTTTGTGCGAAAGTTCATAATTGCGACTCATAATAAATATTTGCCTGCATTTACCCGGCAGCTTTTCAATTAAGAAGGCCAGTTTTTCTTGTATTTCCTTGGCCGCTATCGTTTCAACAATTCCAGGATCGGTATCCATGTAAATATCGTTATCCGGTAAGTCGTTATAATCTACTTTTGATTTACGGATATGATTAAGAGATCGGTTGCGAACCGAAGTGAAAAGGTAGCTTTTCAGGGAGTTATCGTCCTTAATCTCCCTGAACTGCCCACCATTCCAATAGGAAAGGAACACATCGTGTACAATCTCTTCGGCGTCGTCGGGATTGTTTACCAAAGTATTGGCAAACGCGACGAGCCCCGGACGAAATTTCCGAAAAACGGTTTCTAACTGATGGATATCCTGATTCAATGAAATAATTACAGGTGAACTAGGGCAAAAATAAGACCATTAGTGATTGAAACCGTTAAAAATTAATTCACGATTGTTAATTGGCTACATCACTCATGAACTGAAGATGCATCAATTTTAGTTCTTCGTACGTAAACTCGCCATCAAAATAGGCCACCGCAGCATCGATATCTTCTACCTCTTCATTACGGAAATATTCGACAATCTCTTCTTGTAAATCCTCATCTAAAAATTGATTTAAGAAATAGCGAATGTTAATCTTGGTGCCTGAATTCACGATTTGAGATAATTCTTCCAACATCTCGTCAAACTCAATTTTAAGTTGATCGGCAATGTCTGGTAGGTCTACCTTTTTGTCGATATTTAAAATAATGTTTACGCGTTTGGCAGAACGCTCAGAGTTGCCTTTCAAAACAACATCCATCGGACGATCGATTTCGTTGTCTTTTACATACTTTTCGATAAAGGCAATAAAGGGAGCCCCAAATTTCTGGGCTTTGTTTCTTCCTACCCCATTGATGTTGGCCAATTCCTCGATGGTAATCGGGTACTTTGTGGCCATGTCTTCCAGACTGGGATCTTGAAAAATCACATAGGGAGGCAATTCCATCTCCTGTGCAACCTTTCTTCGCAAATCCTTAAGTCCTTTAAACAAGTTTTTGTCGCTGAGGGATTCGAGTTTGAAGCTATCGAAGTCTTCGTCACTCACATGGTCGAACTCTGTATCTACGGGCATAAATAGCTCATAAGGTTCTAATAAGTAGGCTGCGCCTTTCGGCGTAACGCTCAACAATCCGTACCGCTCAATATTCTTATGAAAAAATCCTTCTACTAAGGCCAACCGAAATACGGATTTCCAATAAATCTTGTCACGCTCTTTTCCTTTACCAAAATGCGTTAATAAATGATGACCGTAATGTTTAATTTGGGCCTCTACCGTATTCCCGATTATCACATTTACCAAATGTGTTAATGTAAACTCCCCTTTTATTTCCGTAACCATTTCCAAGGCCATCTTCATGCTTTCCTGCACGTTTTCTTTTGGCTTGGGATGCGCACAATTATCGCACATCTTTTCGCAATCATCTTCGTTGAATTCCTCCCCAAAATAATGAAGTAGCAATTTCCTTCTGCATTGACTGCTTTCGGCAAAAGCCTCGGTCTCGGCAATTAATAAATGTCCTATTTCTTGTTCTGCAACAGGCTTGTCTTTCATAAACTTCTCCAACTTTTCAATATCGTTGGGGTTATAAAACAACAAGCAATCGCCGCGCATTCCATCTCGTCCTGCACGACCTGTTTCTTGATAATATCCTTCTAAACTTTTAGGAACGTCGTAATGAATAACATAGCGAACATCATGTCCCGCACCTCGTCCTCGCTCATATATTTGACACAGGCCATGATCACAGTGTCACGGTCCAACAGGCCGTCTTCGATCATCTCAAGCAGTTGGTTTGTAAAATCACGTGCCATTTTTCGCTCCTGG
>JALRKL010000129.1 GCA_023268875.1 Bacteroidia bacterium | reverse complement strand
TTTATATTTAAGCTTTGTAAAGGGTATAAACATACTACACTCAAAATTCGAATGAGGTTCTGGTAACGTTCAGCTGTTCGCTTTTGCGATACTCCGGACCGATTTCGGCATGCACTACATGCACTTGTTCGGGATGTTGTTTAAATAATAGTGTATTTTGAAATTTCCATGATTGGATTCTTGCCGGCAACTTTGGTATTTCTAAATAGAACCAAGTAGCTTCTGCCTCCTCCTCAAAACCAATCAAATACATGTTGGTTCTATCCCATTTTTGTTCCTTATTCTTTGCGAAAAGTGCTAATTCTTTATTGAATATTTTTTGCAGCTTTCGCAACGTTGCAGTATCGCGTTTGTGGGGATCAAATGCCACTCCGCTTTCTTTAAATGCCATTTGCACATCATCGGTAAATAATCGAACTTCAATTTGTGCTTCCGTTTGACTCTTGTTTATCCGCACATGCGTAACACCCACATAAAACGGGTGCATCCAGGAAGCAAGACTAAAAATAAGTCCAAGCAACAGAATGGGAAGTGTTATTTTTGCTCGTTTCTGATTCACCCTTGCAAAATACAACGCAATGACGAACCTTACCATATTATCGCTAAACGCAAATGATTTTTGGTTTAAAATGGGCTTCCAACATCTATTGGATTTTAATGGATACGACCATATGCTGTTCTTATGGATGTCGTTTTTAGGTTTCACTATTTGGAATTATAAACGCGCCTTTTTACAAGTATCATTCTTTACTTTAGCCCATTCCCTAACGCTTGCCTTGTGTGTATTTCAATGGATTCCATTAACCACAGCTTGGGTTGAGAAAATGATAGCTTTAAGCATTGCGATTCAAGCACTTATTCCCCTAGCCCTTCAAGGAAATCAAAAAAACAGTTCCATCACATCTAGTATTCTAATTTTTTCCTTTGGATTGATCCACGGTATGGGATTTTCAGGCTTATTGATATCGCTGTTAGGCCATTCTGAATCCATTGCGATACCGTTATTGTTTTTCAATCTTGGTCTCGAAATAGGACAAGTACTTTTCGTAATGGTAATCTTGGTTTTACAAAGCGCTATTTATACGTATTTCCAAAAAATCGCGGTACATTACACTCGAGTATCCGCAGTGATTGGATTATTATTGGGCTTGTCTCTTTTTTTGAGCCGATTTTAAATACAGGTTGTTAGCCGTTTTAAAGCATGCCATTGAAAAAGATTTTTGAAAAGATAAAACTTTTATCAATCGAATCTAAACATTAGTCCACTCAAGAAACAAGGCTAATTGCGTATATTCGCCGCTTTATGAGATTATTTTTTCCAAAATCCATCTGTGCCCTAGTTTTTTTCATCGGGGGAATTTCAATCACATCTGCACAAAATATCAAAAACAATCCTACTTCGAATCATGGGAATAAATTCGAACAATTAGGAAGCATACTGGCAGACCCAAGCGAGTACCGAACAGCTTCTGGTGCACCTGGCCATAAATACTGGCAACAAAAAGCCGATTATAAAATAAAAGCCAGATTGGACGAGGAGAATAAACTACTTTACGGCGATGAGTGGATAACCTATACCAATAATTCGCCTGATATTCTAAGCTATTTGTGGCTTCAACTTGATGAAAACGAGCACGCGCCCAATGCCGAAAGTCATTTTTTCAATACTGAATCCTTGAGAAATAGGGGAACCGCAGAAGAACCTATTATCACCACCGATGCGCTAGAAGTCTTAGATATTCAAGAACGTTATCGAGGTTACGGCGTAGTAATTGAAGCGGTTACCGATTCCAAAAACAAGGAGATTCCGTACACGGTTAATTATACTATGATGCGGATTGATTTGGCCAAGCCGTTAAAACCAGGCAAATCGATGAAATTTCGCGTAAAATGGCATTACAAAATTCCCGAGAGAATGAAAATTGGAGGTCGAGGCGGATTCGAACATTTCGATGAAGACGGGAACGATCTTTTCACCATATCTCAATGGTATCCGAGGATGTGTGTATACTCCGATTATCAAGGTTGGAATCATAAACAGTTCACAGGAAGAGGCGAATTCTCATTGGTTTTTGGTGATTTTGAAGTTGAAATGACGGTTCCCGCCGACCATATTATTGCGGCTACCGGAGAATGTACCAATTATTCGGAGGTATTGAGTTCCGAGCAATTAGAAAGGTGGAATCGGGCGCAAAAATCTGATCAGCCCGTTCAAATTGTCACATTATTAGAAGCTACAACGAAAGAACAACAAGCCGACATTAGCCATACCAAAACTTGGAAGTACAAAGCAGAAAATGTCAGAGATTTTGCTTGGGGTTCTTCGCGAAAATTCACTTGGGACGCACTAAGTATAAACATGGACGGTAGAAGGGTAATGTGCATGAGCTATTATCCTAAAGAATCCTACGCACTCTATAATAAATATTCCACTAAAGTGGTAGCCCATACCATTAAGACCTACTCGAAATTCACCATTCCATACCCCTACCCTGTTGCCATTTCTGTGGAAGCATCTAGCGGCATGGAATACCCTATGATATGTTTCAATTACGGAAGGACCGATAAAGAGGGGAACTACTCCGAGGCTATAAAGTATGGTATGATAGGGGTTATTATTCATGAAGTTGGACATAATTTCTTTCCAATGATTATTAATTCTGACGAACGCAATTGGAGCTGGATGGATGAAGGGTTGAACACATTTGTACAGTTCCTAACAGAACAAGAGTTTGATAATAACTACCCATCGCGTCGGGGACCCGCTCATAAGATTGTCGATTACATGAAACTTCCTGCCGAACGCTTAGAGCCTATTATGACTAATTCAGAAAATATAATTGAATTCGGTCCTAATGCGTATGCAAAACCCGCCACGGCCCTGAATATTTTACGGGAAACGGTAATGGGTAGAGAATTGTTCGATCATGCCTTTAAAGAATATTGCACCCGTTGGGCTTTTAAACACCCGCGACCTTCAGACTTTTTCCGTACTATGGAAGACGCCTCAGGCGTAGACTTAGATTGGTATTGGAGGGCATGGTTTTATGACATAGAACCGGTTGATATTTCCTTGGACTCGGTTCGTGCATTCGAATTATCATTTCCAACATCGGTACCAGAAAAAATAGACAGTACGTCTAAAAGACCCTTATTTAACACGCTCGAACGACCTAACAAAAGAAAAGGCAAACCTGTAGAAGAAGACGATTTCATTCATATTTCCAGGTTACGAAATAAGATAGAGGGTTATTCTTTCGCCGTTGATGTAGATACCACGCTTCGCGATTTTTACTACTACTACGACAAGAAAACCGATTCGGTCTATCTCAAAGAACTATTTGAAGCCCGGATGTTAAGAAATCGAAACAACGCATTAAATCGATATTCAAATTTAGAGGTTACGGAACCATCCGACACGCTTGCACTTCGCGGACGATTTTATTACGAGCTACACATGAGTAATTTAGGAGGTTGTGTAATGCCGGTTATTATTGGTTGGGAATTTGAAGACGGAACTAAGGAAACGGACTACATTTCAGCTTATGTATGGCGGAAAAATGAGCACAAAATCACCAAAAGTTTCATGAAGCGTAAAAAAGCGGTTCGAATTGTTATCGATCCGATGCGCGAAACAGCTGATATCGATGAAGACAATAATTCATGGCCAGAAACCCTAAAATACAGCCGTTTCGAGGTCTTCAAACAAAAAGAAAATGAACAAGTTGAGCTTACTCCGATGCAGCGTTACAGAAACCGCAAAAAATAATCCTAAAAATAGTTGCAACAATCGAAAAATAACCGCTTGCTTTCTCTTACCTTTGACACGTTTTAAATAAAATGAATACAGGTAAAGTTAAATTTTACAACGAGACCAAAGGTTATGGTTTCATTGTTGACGACAACACTCAAGAGGAGTACTTCACACACGCTACAGGCTTAATCGACAAAGTTCAAGAGAACGATACGGTTGAGTATGAATTGGAAGAAGGCCGCAAAGGATTAAATGCTATAAACGTTAAAGTTATTAAGTAACCAAGTTTAGAATCCCATCTTTTAAAATGCCCCGAAATTCGGGGCATTTTCTTTTGATTGCCTTACCTTTGCAGTGATGAATCATTTTGACTTGATTAAATGAATCGTTTTCGCTCGATTGTTCATAAAGTTCAGGAGTACTACGATCGCCTTCCCAACGAGAAATGGAAGCTTAGTTTCTTAAGCGCGTTGCCCTTTTGGGTGGGTTCTTTTATCGTTGGCTTAGTCGCTGTTTTTTATGCTCAAATGTTTGAATGGGCAGAGAATTCCTTTATTTGGATGCTCGAACACTTGGGTTTTTGGATGTTTCTGATATCTCCGGTTCTATTCATTGGATCGTGGTGGACTGTTACGAGATATGCTCCATATGCTTCAGGTAGCGGAATACCCCAAGTAACTGCATCGCTTGAATTAATACAAGAACGACAGTCTCGAAAAGTAATTCGATTATTAAGCTTTCCCATCATCTTCGTAAAACTCGTTTCAAGTTTCCTTATGGCACTTGGTGGTGGTATTATAGGACGTGAAGGACCTACTATTCAAATTGCCGCTGCCGTTTTTAAGAAAACCTATGATTGGTTACCAGAGGGCTGGCCGCGTATTTCCCCCAAAAACATGATTATGACTGGGGCAGCAGCAGGACTTGCGGCAGCGTTCAACACTCCTTTAGGGGGGTTGGTATTTGCCATTGAAGAATTAACCAAAACCCATTTTAACAATTTTAAAAACTCATTGTTTATTGGAGTTGTAATTGCCGGTATAACCGCCCAAAGTTTTGTTGGTAGTTATTTATACCTAGGATATCCTTTGGCCGTGAATATTAACTATTCGATGGTGTTTGCCGTGGTTGTAGCATCGGCGTTTACGGGCTGGTTTGCTGGATTATACAGTCGCTTCGTTATCTATCTATCCAAATGGAGAAAAGCGCTTAATCGCCGCCAAACTCTATTATATCTGGTATTTATTGCCACGGCTATTACCGCTATGGCCATGTTTCTCGACCACCGCATTGCAGGACCGGGTAGAGAAATAATAGTTGGATCTTTATTCACGTCGGATAAATATTTAGAATGGTATGTACCCATTGGAAAATGGTTGGGATCTGCCTTTAGTTTCAGTTCGGGTAGCGCAGGAGGTGTTTTTGCACCTAGTTTGAGTATTGGAGCATCCATTTCAGCCGCCATTTCGGGCATGTTGCGTCTCAGCCCAGATAATACCAATTTGCTTATTATGACCGGGATGGTTGCATTCCTTACAGGCATAACACGCAGTCCGTTTACTTCTGCTATTCTTGTTTTGGAAATGACCGATCGACACAACCTCATTTTCTTCTTTATGCTGGCCGCTTTGTTTGGTCAAATTGCAGCTAAAGCCGTTTGTCGGAAATCGCTCTACGAATCGATTAAAGAAGGTATTCTCACGGAATTCAATAAAAAATAGTACAAACAAAAAGGCGACCCGTGCGGATCGCCTTTTGATATTTCGGATTTTTACAATCTAGTATTAACGAATTCTTATTGGCCTTGCCCCAACGAATAAGCCTCTACTCCGTCAAATGAATACAAATTTTCGGTTTTAATGGTATCGATATGGTGCTCTTCCGCTTTGTTCAGAAGATTGATTATATCAGATTTCCTCATAGAATATCCATCTTTTGGTTTATAGCGACAACGCCAATGGTCGGTACAAAATGTTTCAGGAAATCCATTAGGCCATACCTTTAAGCCACGGTTGGTAATCATGGAAAGTGAAATATGATCGGTATCAAGTGGACTCAACATAGCGGCCAACTCATTCGCATCGGTACCATTCCAATGCACAAATAAATCAACGCCCTTAAGTTCTTTCTTTTTAGCCGGCTTTTTCACATATTCACGAAGATTCAAAACCGCATCTTTGCGATATTCAACCCCTTTTAATAACTTGGGTTGTGATCCCAAACGTGCAATCACAGCGGCCGTAAATTCTTTGGTATTCACCAATTGCTTACTCGTACCTTCCTTATAGATATCACCTGTATGAATACCGTCTTCAATAGTGGCGAGCCATGCATTCTGAATTTTCTCAGCCGTATCGTTCAATCCAATATGAGTTAACATCATTACCGCTCCCTGGATCAAACCGGAAGGATTTGCAATTCCTTGTCCGGCAATCATCGGAGCAGATCCGTGTATGGCTTCGAACATAGAACAAACAGGACCGATATTAGCAGAACCGCCCATACCTA